>CAJZFF010000420.1 GCA_915069725.1 uncultured Actinomyces sp. | reverse complement strand
GACGCGGCAACGGCTGATGCCTGCCTGCTCCGGGGATGCGCCGTCCTGGAAGGGGCGCCCACCAGCGCGCTGGGCAAGGCCCTGAGCGCACTGGTCGACCGGATCGATCCGCAGGCGGCAGCGGCTCGTAAGGCCCGTTCCCCTCATCGTTCCCTGCTGCGGCGCTCGAAGAAGCGTGGCGGGCACCGAGACCCCGCGGACCAGGTCCCAAGCACCAGAGGTAGAAACCGTTCGACCGCGCGCAGCGCAGGTGCGAGGCGTCGTCGCAAAGGCGGGGGCGGGGGACGAGCGGTTGGCGAGCGTCTACCGGCTCCCCAGGCGCCAGGTGGGCCCGCGCGCACCTCGCAGCAGCCGCTCCAGGCTCCACCGCCTGCGATTCAGCCAGTGAATCAGCCAGTGAATCAGCCTGTGAATCATCCACCGGGGCGGCCGCAGGGACCGTCCCCGAGCCGCTCTCCGGTCATTCCGCCGGCTCAGTCATCGCCACCGGCTCAGGGATCGGTCCCCGGTTCACCACGCCGGCCCTCGGCGACGCCGTGGTCCGGTGAGGGGAGGGCATCGGGTGCGGGAAGCTCCCCAGGAGCGGTGCGAGGCCCGCAGGCCGGCCGCGCCCCGGGCGGGAACGACGATCGGGGCTCGGGTGACCCTCCGTCGGTGCCACCGGGAACCGGGCGACACCGCTACTGAGAACCGGTGCGCGCGAGCGGTGCCGGGCGGCCTTCCGGGTGCTTCGTGGAAGGGGACGAGTGCGGAGGTAGGGCAGACTGGGCGCATGCGCATCTACCTGCCCGCCACCGCCGCCCACCTGCGTGCAAGCGTCCTGGGTTCCTCGCACCAGCCGCTCACGGCTCATGCTGCCACCCCGGCCCTCGCCCAGGCCCTGCCCGAGGAGGATGAGGAGGGCCTGGAGGTCTCCGCCTCGCTGTGCGCCGCCGACGCCTCCGTCGTCCTGCTGGCCGAGCCCGAGGCCGCCGGCCTGGCCGACCGGCGCATCGTCATCGCGGCCGACGTCGATGCCGAGAATGTGCGCGAGGTTCCCGTGGAGGGCGATGTGCTGCCCGGCACGATCGAGGTCACCGGCGAGATCCCTTGGGAGGATGTCGCCGCCCTGCTCGTGGACGAGCCCGAAGCGCAGAACGATGTGCGAGCCGCCCGGCTCGGCGACGAGGACGCCTTCGAGCGCGCCGCCGAGGCCGACCTGCTCTGGTACGACGTCACGGAGCGAGAGGCGCTGGCCGAGAGCCTCGGCGTCTGACTGGCCGGCATCGCAGGTCAGTGCGGAGCGCGCCCGCGTCCTACGTCGGACTGCTCGCTGCCCCACCCTCGGGCCCGACCGGGGATGCTTTCGTCCAGGATTCGTGGTGACGTGACCAGTTCCACGGCTGCCTGCCTTGCGCATTGCGGTCCGCTGCCGGGTAAGGTGCTCTCTGCCAAAGACCGCAGGTCGCCCGCTCCGGCGGGACCAAGTCCACGTCAGGTGGGGCCGGCGCAGGTGAGAACGAGACTTCTTCGGGTGTGCCCGAGATTGAGCCCCGTGCCCACCGGCGCGGGGCTTTTCCAGTGAATGGACCCCTGCGGCATACCACGGAAGGAGGGCCCATGGCACGGCCTGACAAGGAAGCAGCCGTTGCTGCACTGGCGGACAAGTTCCGCCAGGCTGACGCGGTCCTGCTGACTGAGTACCGGGGACTGAGCGTCGCCCAGCTCAAGGAGCTGCGTCGTTCCCTCGCCGGTAACGCCGAGTACACCGTGGTGAAGAACACGCTTGCTGCGATCGCCGCCCGCCAGGTCGGGCTCGAGGACTTCGCCGACGACCTTACGGGCCCCTCCGCCCTGACGTTCGTCACCGGTGAGCCGGTCGAGGCCGCCAAGGCTCTGCGTGACTTCGCCAAGGACAACCAGCAGCTCGTCATCAAGGGCGGTGTCATGGACGGCGCCGTGCTGTCCGCCGACGGCGTTGACAAGCTTGCCTCTCTCGAGTCCCGCGAGGTGCTGCTCGCCAAGACCGCGGGCGCCGTCAAGGCGTCCCTGTCCAAGGCTGCGTACCTCTTCGCCGCACCGGCCTCCAAGGCCGTGCGCACCGTCGACGCCCTGCGCGAGAAGCAGGAGACCGCGGCCTGAGGCCGCACGCGTCATCCACCAACCCTGCGCGCGCAGGAACCTGATAAGGAAGGAACGCCCATCATGGCGAAGCTGACCACCGAAGAGCTCATCGAGCAGTTCAAGGAGCTCACCCTCATCGAGCTGTCCGAGTTCGTCAAGGCCTTCGAGGAGACCTTCGACGTTACCGCCGCCGCTCCGGCCGCCGTGGCCGTTGCCGCCGCCCCCGGCGCTGCCGGTGGCGACGCCGCTGCCGAGGAGAAGGACGAGTTCGACGTCATTCTCGAGGCCGCTGGCGACAAGAAGATCCAGGTCATCAAGGAGGTGCGCGCCCTGACCTCCCTCGGCCTGAAGGAGGCCAAGGAGCTCGTCGACGGCGCTCCCAAGCCCGTCCTCGAGGGCGCCAACAAGGAGGCCGCCGAGAAGGCCAAGGAGCAGCTCGAGGGCGCCGGCGCCACCGTCACCCTCAAGTGAGTCTCTCCCCGCTGCCTGAGGCGGCCTGAGGGTCGCCGACGGCTGGGGAGGCCCAGCGTCACTGGGTCCCGTCCATCTGATGGTGGGCGGGACCCAGTCGCGTTCCGAGGCGCCCTGGCGCTGCCCGGCGTCGGCACGTTTCGACGTCGTCGAGCTCAGGCCGGAGACCGGCTGGGAGATACACAGGGGCTGCAGCGGTCTGTGC
>CAJZFF010000419.1 GCA_915069725.1 uncultured Actinomyces sp. | reverse complement strand
TTCTACGGGGTGTCCAATACGGCCTTCGCGCTGGCCGCGAGCGCGCTCGTCGTCGCCATCGCCGGGGTCTGGGAGGCGTCGGGCCGCGGCCGCCGAACCGCGCTGCTTATGACGAGCATGCTGGGCGGGGCGGCGCTGATCGTCGACGGAGCCCCCCAGCTGGGTGCGGACGTGGGCGGCGCCCTGACGCTGGTGCCGACGCTGGCCTTCCTCACTGCGGGCCTGGCGAATCTGCGCCTGAGCTGGCGGCGCTGGTTGGCCATCGGGGCCGCGACGGTCCTGGTGGTGGGCGGCTTCGCCGTCGTCGACCTCCTCCGACCCGGTGAGCCCACGCACCTGGGGCGCTTCGCCCGTCAGGTGGCCGACGGCTCGGCCGCCGGAGTGCTGGGGCGCAAGGCCTACGCGCTGGTCGGTCCCTTCGTCACGAAGCCGGTCATGGCGGCAGCCCTGGCCTGCGCCGTGGTCGTCGTGGCAGCGGCCCTGTGGTGGGGACGCCGGCAGGTGCGGGCCTGGCGCAATGGCACGAGCCCCTACGCCTGGCTCGCCCCCACCGCCCACGGGGACAATCCACGCGTGGGGGGACAGGAATCCGGTTCCCCAACGCGTGGAATGTCCCCCTCCGCGCGATGGGTGACAACGGCGCTGAAGTCCCTGGGGGTACTGACGCTCGTGGCCGTCCTGGTCAACGACTCCGGTGTCACGATGGCCGGCTTCATCCTGGCGGCAGCGGCTCCCGCCCTGCTGGCGCTGACGCTGGCCGGGAGTGAGTCGGCGCGCTAGCTCTCGGCCGTCTCCGAGGCGGCCTGCGAGCCCTCACCGTGGTGCGGCTTCTCGGCGGGCTCGACGTCGTCGGCCTTGGGGGGCTGCGGCACGGCGCGGTAGGCGAAGAAGTGGTCCTGCTCGGCGGCCGCCCTGTCGAAGGAGGCGCGCGGCACACGGTGGCGACGCAGCTTGCGCCGGGTCACGGCCCTCAGGACGTCCTTGTACTGGGAGGCGCGGTGCATCGTACCGGCCCGGTCGTTACCGGTGACGCGGTGGGTGATGTCGCAGGGGACCTCGATGACGGCGAGCCCGGCCACGAGGACGTCGATGGTCAGGCCGACCTCCACCCCCCAGCCGTCGGCCAGGGGCACCGCCTTCTCATAGGCCTCGCGGCTCAGACATCGCTGACCGGACAGCGGCGCCACGGGCAGCCACCCGGTGGACAGCGAGATGGCCCGCCTGGCGGCGCGCACGACCCGGCCGCGGCCGCCGGCCCCGGACTGCTTGGGGGGCACCGCGATGGACATGTCGGCCACGCCGTCGACGACCGGGGGCACCAACTCGGCGCAGGAGGCGGCCGAGTCCCCCAAGTCGGCGTCGATGAACAGCAGCAGCCGGGCGGGACCGTCGGAGTAGTCGCGCATGGCGACGACGGAGGCCCCGGTCTCCATGGCGGAGGCCTTCCCGCGCGAGACGGAGTGGCGTACGGTCACGGCGCCGGCGGCGCGGGCGTGGTCCTGGGTTCCGTCGGTCGAGCCGTCGTCGACGACGATGACGAGGTCCACTCGCGGGATGGAGCGGCAGGCCCGGACAGTGGTGGCGATGAGCTCAGCCTCATCCTTGGCAGGGATGACCACGGCAACGCGCTGGTCGGGCCGCTTGGTGGAACTCACTCCCCCAGGGTATCCAGACTCCCGGCCTCCAGCCGATACCTGAGCGCCTCGTTATCGCACGCCTTTTTTGTGAGGCCCGTCAAGTTCTGCGATCTCATGCCATGCGGCGCGGAATCCTCGGGCTCCGCGCGCAGCACAGGCACGTCGCGCCGACCGCTGCGACACGCCGATGCGCCACGAGGAGAGCACCCCTCGCCACTTTCAGACTTTCCTGGGTGATCTTGTGTCAAACCTTCAGCATGGGACCACGGTCCCCGGAGAAACTGAGAAATCTTGCAGCAATGAATCAGGATTCCTCATTCGGGAGCTAGAGTCACGTATTTCGGCATGTCACACCCGGTTCTCGTGGCACAGTGGAGACAAGGAGCCCGTCAACGGAGCCGGGTTCCGCCGGCGCATTTCGCGTCCTTCCGTGTGCCGGGGCGACTCCCCTGCCGCCCCGGCACGCCTTGGCCCTCATCAGCCCTGCATCCTTCATGCAGGTCAGTGCAAGGCGCTTGCGAGCAGATCGAGCCCCACGCTGCCCAGGTCGATGCCCCGGTTGTGGAAGGCGCGCAAATCCAGCTCACCGCCCTCGGTGCGGGCCTGAGCCCGGGCACTGCGCCGACCGGCCTGCCAAACCCGCTCCCCCACCGCGTAGGCCAGCGGCTGGGCCGGCCACCCCAGGTGCCGGGAGACCTCGAAGCGCAGGCGCCCCTCGGAGATCACGGTGTGGTGGCGCAGCACGGCGGTCACGGTGGCTCGGTTCCACTCCCGGCTCGCGCCGGGAAGAGCCGCGACGTCGTCGGGCACGGGCAGCCGGGAGTGCACGCCCAGATCCACCAGTACCCGGGCCAAGCGCCAGCGGCGTGCTGCCAGGCGGCCGAAGCGGTCCTCGGGCGTAGGCATGAGCCCGAGCTCGTCGGCGAGGGACTCGGCGTACAGGCCCCAGCCCTCGTCGCATCCGGGGACGGACCCCAGGTAGCGCTGCCAGGCGGTCAGGCGCGTGCTGGTGGCGTGCGCACCGACGTGGACGTGGTGGCCCGGGACCGACTCATGCAGGACCGTGGTGCGCTCCATCCACGGCCACACCAGCTGCTCGCCGTCGGCCAGGGAGCGCATGACGATGCCGGGCCGACGCTCTCCCCC
>CAJZFF010000418.1 GCA_915069725.1 uncultured Actinomyces sp. | reverse complement strand
ACACCCACCTGTCGGCCAGTGGCACCCGACCCTCGTGCAGTACGCCGCCTCGGGCGCATTGAGGGCTCAGGCCTCTCGTAACCTCTCACGGCCTCCAGGGCGGCGGGGCGAGGGCGGCCTCGTAGGCGGCGACGTCGACGTCGGCGTTGAGGCTGATGACGATGCGCATCCGGGAGTCGGGGTGGGCCGCCAGCCAGCGACCGATCGTCTCCAGGGTCACCAGGGCGGCCTGCCGCTTGGGGTAACCGAAGACGCCCGTGGACAGCGAGCACAGGCCGACGCTGCCCAGCCCCGCGGCGTGCGCGACGTTGAGGACGCTCGTGTAGCACGAGGACAGCAGGCGCCGGTCGCGCAGGGTCGGCTTGCGCCCGTCCTCGATGACGGGTCCCACTGAGTGGATGACGTGCTGGGCCGGCAGGTGGTAGCCGCCGGTGAAGACGGCTCGGCCGGCGGGCTCCCCGCCCTGGCGGCGGGTGGGGTCGAAGGTCTCCGCCCAGGTCATGTAGCGGGCGCACTCGGCGCGCAGGGCCGGGCCGGCGACGGCGTGGATGATGTTGTCGATGCAGCGGTGCCCGGGAGCGAAGCAGCCGAGCATCCCGGAGTTCGCGGCGTTGAGGACGGCGCCGGCGCGCAGCCGGGTGAGGTCGCCGCGCCAGAAGGCCACGTTGCGGCCCAGCAGGCCGGGCACGTGGTCGGTGATGGCCAGGGGCGGGATCTCGGTGGCGTCGACCATGCCGCGCTCGGCGGCCTCGGCCTCCAGGAGGGTGTCGAGGTCGGCGGCGATGTCCTCGGGCAGGGGAGCCGGGGGGCGGGCGGTGAGGAGGAAGTCGAGCATGGTGCGCAGCTCGTCGGGGTCGGTGGGGACCGTTGAGTCGATCCAGTCCGTGGCACCCTCGGGGTCAGAACGCAGGAAGGCGTAGACGAGGTGGCGCACCAGCGCGTCGCGGCCCGAGGCGCCGACGGGGACCGCCCATCGGGCTCTGACAGCGTGACTGACGTGGGACTCCAACTTCACGCGGGCCATCATAGGATATCAAAACGTAATGTTCTGCCCTTGACTGGGCGAGCCGGGTAACAGACGACGACGTCGCCCGGAAACGGCGGGTTCCCGGGCGACGTCGGACGGCTGCAGGGGCCGGCAGGCGGCCCCGCGGTACCTGACGGATCAGGCCTGAGCGCCGGAGGCGGCCTCCTCCTCGGCGATCTTGGCCTTGAGCTCGTCCATGTCGAGCTCGCGCACCTGCGTGATGAGGGAGTCCAGCGCGGGGGCGGGCAGGGCGCCGGCCTCGCGGTAGACCAGAACATTGTCACGGAAGACCATGAGCGTGGGGATCGAGGAGATGCCCAGGGCCCCGGCGAGGTCCTGCTCGGCCTCGGTGTCGACCTTGGCGAAGGTGATGTCCGGGTTGGCCTCGGAGGCCTTCTCGTAAATGGGGGCGAAGCGCATGCACGGGCCGCACCAGGAGGCCCAGAAGTCGACGATGGTGATGCCTTCGCCGTGGATGGTGTCCTTGAACTCGGGGCCGGTGATGTTCTTGGTGGTCATGAGTGTTCCTTTCAAGACTGTGGAGACAGATGGGTTCCACTGCGGCCAACACGGCTAGGGCCCAACCTATTCCTGAGGCCGGCGACCCTCACGACGGGGCCGCCCGACCTCGCACCGGTACCGAGCCGCCCGTCTCTTGCAGCCGGGGACATTCCACGCGGCCGGGTGCACACCGCTCCGGGCGGGGACATCCTGCGCGTCCGGGGACAGGATCCCGGTCCCCGACGGCGTCGAACGCCCCCGACCGCACAGACATGCCCCCGACGGCGTCGAATGCCACCCGGGGAGAACGGTCCCCATGGGCGGCAGGCGTCCACCACCCCCAGACTGGACTCGCCAGCCGCAACCGACCCACCGACAGTTTTCAGAAGGGCACCCATGGCGATCTACCTCCGCACCTGCCCCACTACGAAGACCAGGGTGCTCGGGTACCTGGGCGCCCTGGCCGCCGCCGGCATCGCGCTCCTCTACCCGCTGATCCTGCTCATAACCGCCTTCGCCCTGGGCTCTCTGGACGAGGCCGTCGACTACCCGGAGGGCAACGAATCGATAGCCGATGCCGCAACTGCGGTAGGCGCGACACCACTCATTTTCAGCTTCGTGCTGACCTCCGTCATCTTTGGAGCAACCTCCTGCTTCACGGGCACGGACCAGTGGCTCGCCAAGGACGCGACAGTCACCCATCGCGATATCGCGTCGTCACGGTTCCTTCATATCGCCCAGGACCCCAACAGCCGCGCCGTGGGCATGCTGTGGGCGATGCTCGCGGGCATGCTGGTGACGGCCTCCCCCTTCACCATGATGTCTATCCCGCACTCCCTGATCTACAGCGATTCCACTCAAGATCTGGCCGTGGGGGCAACCTGGATTCTCGGCCTGGCCCACATCGGCCTGTTCGTGGCCCTGAAACGCGCTGCCGCACGCCGGCGGGCAAGCGCGGTACGCCTGAGAACGTACGGCATGGCGGTCGCTAACCCGAAGTCCTTCTCCCTCCCCCTACCTGCTGGGCGCAACAACTTCAGCATCCAGGAGGCTCCGGCACTCTGGGGTCGCGTGAAGGTCCAAGCCGTCTATGCCCCACCCGCCGGAGGTGCCGAGCCGGGGCGACCGGTCATCATCCCGCGACTCAGTCTGACGGTGAGACTCTCCCGGCTCGACGACGCCCGTTCCCGGGTCGAGGCCCGGCTCGACGAGGTCTGGCGGGCCACTCAGCTGATACGAACCTCAATCGAACAGGAGG
>CAJZFF010000417.1 GCA_915069725.1 uncultured Actinomyces sp. | reverse complement strand
CTCCCTGTACGGCAAGGTCCTCCGTCGCTCCAAGAAGGTCAAGGTCCACGACGAGCACAACGATGCCGGCGTCGGCGACCTGGACCACCATCGCAGCCATGAGGATCAGCCTCACGGTAGTGATATCTGAAGCGGCGATAAAAGGTACGACCGCGGTGACGACGCCGAGCGGAACCGCTCGAGCCGCATACATCTGAGCGAAGAACCTCTCGCCGGCGCTGACCTTTTGCGACTTACTCATGATCTGAGGTCGGAAGACAGCCAGCAGTGATGACACTGTACTAATTGTTGCGGCGATAACGTTGAGAACCTGAAGTACGGCAATCGACACCGGAACCACCAGAGAGGAGAGTAAGGATGCAGAAGGCCTCAGCCGGGGATCGCGCTGCCGTCGTCGCCCTCGCCCATACGGATCTGCCAACGGCCTGAGCCGGCGTCGACCCCTGAGCCCGTGGGCATGCGCACCATGCCCTCTTGGGCGATGGTCGACACCAGCCGGCCGGATGAGTCGAAGACCTCCGCGCGAGCCATACCCCGGCCACCCTGTGAGGAGGGGGAGTCCTGCACGTAGAGCAGCCAGTCGCCCATGTCCACGTCCCGGTGGAACCACTGGGCGTGGTCGAGGGTCGCCAGGCTCATGCCCTCGCTGCGCCAGGACAGTCCCTGACTTCGCAGCACCGGCTCCAGCATCACCTGGTCACACACGTAGGCCAGCAGCGCCCGGTGCACGGTCTGGGAGGTCTGCTCCGGGATGCGGCTGCGCGATCGCATCCACAGGTGCTGGCGACCGGCACGCTCCTGGGCGGGGCGCAGGTAGAGGTTGCCCTCCACGTGCCTGAGGTCGAAGGCCGCCGTGCGCCCCAGGAAACGCGCCACCGGATGGTCGATGGTACGGAAGATCTCCAGTGCGCTCGTCAAGTCCTCGGGGCGCGGAACTATGGGGGCTTCCACGTGGAGGTCGGCGCCCTCCTGCTCCTCCTGGAAGGAGGTGAGCATCGTCAGGATCGGCGTGCCCTCCTGGGAGGCGGCGGTGCGCCGCTGGGAGAAGGACCGCCCGTCGTGCAGGCGCTCGACGGCGAAGGTGATCGGCGTATCGGGCTGCCCGCCCCGCATGAAGAAGGCGTGAACCGAATGCGGCAGGCGCTCACCGTCGCCGTCGTCCTCCACCGTGGCGGCCGCGGCAAGCATGCCCTGGGCCACCACTTGACCTCCGTAGACCCGGCCCGAGAGCTGGGGCAGGGAGCCCCCGGAGAAGACATCCTCCCCGTCACCCGCCGACAGGCTGAGGATCCGGGTCACCGACCCGAGGGGCTCCTCCGTGGCGGCGGGGACAGGGTATGGAGTTGTCACAGACCGAGCTCCTCCAGGATCGGCAGCTTGGCGCGCACCGCCGAGCGCGCGTCCTCAGCCGTCGCCGCGTCCAGGGCGATCCTCGCCAGCTCCTGGCACTCGGTGAGCGAGACGGACTTCAGGACGGCGTCGACGTCCGGCAGCGCACGCGCCGTCATAGACAGGGAGGCGACACCCAGACCCACGAGGACGGCGGCCAGGGCCGGGTCCGCAGCGGCCTCACCGCACACGCCGACCGGACGTCCCTTGGGGGAGGCCCCCTCGCAGGCGGTGCCGATCAGACGCAGAACGGCCGGCTGCCAGGCCGTGGACAGATCCGCCAGCGAGGACAGCAGACGGTCGGCCGCCATGACGTACTGGGTGAGGTCGTTGGTGCCCACCGAGGCGAAGTCGGCGTGCTCGAAGAGCTTGTCGGCCATGAGCGCGGCAGAGGGCACCTCGATCATCATCCCGGCCGTCTTCAGACCGTAGGAGCGGGCCTTCTGCGTGAAGGCCTCGGCCTCCTCGGCCGTGGAGATCATCGGGGCCATGACCCAGACCTTCGCCTCGGTGGCGGCCTCGGCCTTGGCCAGGGCCTCGAGCTGGTGGTCCAGGACCTCGGGGTCGCGGCGCGTCGTGCGGTAGGCGCGCACACCGAGCGCCGGGTTGGCCTCGGTGGCGTCGGTCAGGAAGGGCAGCGGCTTGTCAGCTCCGGCGTCGAGGGTGCGCACCACGACCTTCTTGCCGGGGAAGGCCTCCAGGACACCCTGGTAGGCCTCCACCTGAGCCTCCACCGTGGGCTCCTCGGGCTGGTCCAGGAAGCAGAACTCGGTGCGGAACAGGCCGATGCCCATGGCTCCGGCCTCGGCGGCGCTACGGGCCCCGGCCGCGTCACCGACGTTGGCCAGCAGCTGGACCTCGTGGCCGTCCTTCGTGGCTCCGTCGCCGTTGAAGACACGCACGCGCGAGGCGAGCTCCCGTGCCCGGCGCAGAGCGTCCTCGGAGGGGTTGAGGGTGATGCTTCCCTTGGTGCCGTCGACCAGGACGATGTCGCCCTCGGCCAGCGCGTCGGTGACCTTCTCGCCAGTGCCGACGATCGCCGGCATGCCCAGTGCGCGCGCCAGGATCGCGGTGTGGGAGGTGGGACCGCCCTCGGAGGTGATGAAGGCGATGACCTTCTCGGGGTCCAGCAGCGCGGTGTCGGCAGGGGCCAGGTCAGTGGCCACGAGCACGAAGGGCTCAGGCAGGCGGGGGATCCCGGGCATCGGGGACTCGGTCAGGACGGCGACGATGCGGTCGCGCACGTCCTGGACGTCACGGGTGCGCTCGGCCATGTAGCCGCCCAGAGACTCCAGCATGGAGGCAAGAGTTCCCGCCGACTCCCACACGGCGCGCTCCGGAACCAGGCGCTTCTCGCGCACCATGGCCTGCGCCGTCGAGGTCAGGGTGGGGTCGGCGGCC
>CAJZFF010000416.1 GCA_915069725.1 uncultured Actinomyces sp. | reverse complement strand
GGTGACCTTTGTCCCATAGCATGAGGTGGTTCGTAGGCCTCAGTGCCGGCCACGGGGGCCGGCCGCCTCCACGAGCACTCCGCGCCGCGCGGAGCGTCCAGAATCCGACTCACCGATGAGGTTCCTATGGTCAAGCGCCAGCTGCCCAACCCGAGCGAGATCTTCGAGCTGCTCCACTTCAAGACGCCCGAGCTCAACCCCAGGCGTCGCCGCCTCGACGCCGCACTGACCACCTGGGACCTGCGCAAGATCGCCAAGCGCCGCACTCCGGCCGCGGCCTTCGACTACACCGACGGCGCCGCTGAGGGTGAGGTCTCCCTGCGCCGCGCCCGCCAGGCCTTCCGCGACATCGAGTTCCACCCCGACATCCTGCGCCCGGCCATCGACGTCGACACCTCCTGCGAGATCCTGGGCGGACGCTCGTCCATGCCCTTCGGCATCGCACCCACCGGCTTCACCCGCCTCATGCAGACCGAGGGCGAGGTGGCCGGGGCCGGCGCCGCCGGTGCCGCCGGGATCCCCTTCACCCTGTCCACCCTGGGCACCACCTCCATCGAGGACGTCAAGGCCGCCAACCCCCACGGGCGCAACTGGTTCCAGCTCTACGTCATGCGCCAGCGCGAGATCTCCTACGGGCTGGTCGAGCGCGCCGCCGCAGCCGGCTTCGACACCCTCATGTTCACCGTCGACACCCCCGTGGCCGGGGCCCGCCTGCGCGACAAGCGCAACGGCTTCTCCATCCCGCCCCAGATCACGGCCGGCACCGTCCTCAACGCGATCCCCCGCCCGTGGTGGTGGTTCGACTTCCTGACCACGCCCAAGCTGGAGTTCGCCTCCCTGAAGTCCACCGGCGGCACCGTGGGCGAGCTGCTCGACAACGCCATGGACCCCACCATCAGCGACGAGGACCTCAAGGTCATCCGCTCCATGTGGCCGGGCAAGATCGTTATCAAGGGTGTCCAGACGGTAGAGGACTCCAAGCGCCTCATCGACCTGGGGGTGGACGGCGTCCTGCTGTCCAACCACGGCGGGCGCCAGCTCGACCGCGCCCCCGTCCCCTTCCGCCTCCTGCCCGAGGTGGTCCGTGAGGTCGGCAAGGACGCCACGATCATGGTGGACACCGGCATCATGAACGGCGCCGACGTCGTGGCCGCCGTCGCCCTGGGCGCCAAGTTCGGGCTCGTGGGCCGCGCCTACCTCTACGGGCTCATGGCCGGCGGGCGCGAGGGCGTGGACCGCATGATCGAGATCCTCTCCGACGAGGTCATCCGCACCATGAAGCTCCTGGGCGTCTCCAGCCTGGAGGAGCTCGAGCCGCGCCACGTCACCCAGCTGACCCGCCTGACCCCGGTTCGCCCGCAGGTCAAGGCCGCGGCCGACGCCCTGGCCCGCTGAGGACCCCGGTCCGCACAGTCCTACCGACCTGCCCCTCCGCGCGTCGTTAGGGGAGTCCATATCATCCGCCCGGCGCGGCGGTACCCGGTGGCCCCGGAGAAGAGACCCCAGCGGTCGTCTCTCCGGGGCCGCCGTCGTCTGGCCGAGAACCGGAAGCATGCCGGAAACAGGCTGGACGCTATGGTCTGGGCACCATCACTCCTGACCTCGGCGACAGGTCTGTGCTCCTTCGCGTCAGACGGAGCACCCGGCGCCCTGGATCACCCCTGCGGCCGGCCCCGAGCGGCCACCGCCCTGAGGAAGGGACAGCGCCATGGCACAGTCCATGTCAGGTCCGACAGCAATGGTTGATGACCTTGAGGACGACGTCGCCGAGCCCGGGCGTCTCATCTCCAGCCGGTGGCGGCCCCGCAGCCTGCGCACGACGCCGTCGAGGCAGGACCGGGGGCTGTTCGGCCACCCTCGGGGGCTTCCCTGGATGCTCAACGTAGAGATGTGGGAACGCTTCTCCTACTACGGCATGCGCGCCATCCTTCTCTACTTCATCACCGACACCGTGGCCCGCGGCGGCCTGGGCCTGAGCGAGACCAGCGGACAGGTCGTCATCGCGCTCTACGGGATGGCCGTCTACTTCCTGGCCATTCCCGGGGGCATCTTCGCCGACCGCATCATCGGGCCCTGGCTGTCCACCCTCTACGGCGGCGTGGTCATCATGGCGGGCCACATCTGCCTGACCATCCCCAGCGCCGTGACGTCCTGGACGGGGATCGTGCTGGTGGCCGTGGGCACCGGCTTCATCAAGCCGAACCTGTCCACGATCGTCGGGGGTCTCTACGACGACGATGACCCGCGGCGCGACGCGGGCTTCCAGCTGTTCTACATGTCCATCAACGTCGGCGCCTTCGCCTCTCCCCTGCTGACCGGCTGGCTGCGCGAGCACTACGGCTACCACGCCGGCTTCTCCTCAGCCGCCATCGGCATGGCCTTCGCCCTGGGCGCCTTCATCTACGGCCGCCACAAGCTCTCGGCCTTCGCCTTCACCGTCCCCAACCCCATCCGCCCCCAGGAGCGCCGGCGGCTGCTGCTGGGCTCCCTCGGCGTCCTGGTGGCCGTCGGCGCCGTCGTGGCCGTCCTGCAGGCAATCACCGGAAACCTGGTGACCACCGTCGCCACGGCGGGCCTGCTCGTGCCGGTCGGTGCGGCCGTGGCCTACTTCGTGGTCATGTTCCGCTCGCCGAAGGTCACCGTCCCCGAGCGCACCCACCTGCGCGCCTATATCCCCCTGTGGATCGGCGCGGTCCTGTTCTTCATGATCACCGAGCAGGCCGCCGGCAAGATGGCCACCTTCGCCGAGTCCAACACGGATCTGCGGCTGCCCTTCTTCGGCTGGTCGACCA
>CAJZFF010000415.1 GCA_915069725.1 uncultured Actinomyces sp. | reverse complement strand
ACGACGAGGTGACTGACAGCCCCGGAGGCGATGAGTCCCACCGCCGCTCGCCGCAGGAGGCTGATGCCGCCCACCGGGACGAGGGCCTTGGGGACCCCGGCGCCCAGGCGGGAGCCGGAGCCCGCCGCGGTGAGAACGGCGACCGCCCCACCCGGAGCGGACTCGGGCGGGGCGGATGCTTGGGATGAAGGGCTGGTGCTCACGGGCAGGACGCTACCGCGTCCCCGACGACCTGAGCACGAGCGCTGCGCTAGGAGGCGAGGACCTCGTCCAGCCGGGACTCGGCCTCCTCCTCAGGGGTCTTCTGGGCCAGGGCCAGCTCGGAGACGAGAATCTGGCGGGCCTTGGCGAGCATGCGCTTCTCGCCGGCGGACAGGCCGCGGTCCGTGTCCCGGCGGGAGAGGTCCCGCACGACCTCGGCGACCTTGATGACGTCCCCGGAGGCGATCTTCTCCTGGTTGGCCTTGAAACGGCGAGACCAGTTCGTGGGCTCCTCGGTCAGCGGCGCCCGCAGCACCTCGAAGACCTTTTCCAAACCGGTCTCATCGACCACGTCACGGACGCCGATGAGCTCAACGCTTTCGGCGGGAACCAGGATGGTCAGGTCACCCTGGGCCACCTCGAGCTGCAGATACGTCTTCTCCTCACCGCGTACCTTGCGCTGCCGGATATCAATGATCCGGGCGGCCCCGTGGTGTGGGTAGACGACAGTCTCACCGACTTCATAGGTCATAAGGATGACTCTCCAGACTGGATTGCGGACCTCTAGTTTATCAGGTCATTCCGCGCAAAGATCGGGGACGTATCTCACAGAGGTCACGGCGGGCCCGCCCCGGGACCGGGCAAGAACTGCGGTGCCATCCGCAATGGAGAATCAGTGCTCGGAATCCCCGTCCAGGCGATAACCGAGACCCCTGACCGTGGTGATGAGAACCGGTTTGGAGGCGTCGGCCTCAATCCGCCCCCGGAGCCGTTTGACATGAACATCCAGAGTTTTCGTGTCGCCTTCGTAATCGGGCCCCCACAGGCGCTCCAGGATCTGGCTGCGGGTGAGCACGCGGCCGGGGTGACGCAGAAACAGCTCCAGGAGCTCGAACTCCCGCAGCGGCATGGCGACCACCTCGCCGTCGACCCTGACCTCGTGGCGCTCGACGTCCATCCGCACCCCGCCGGCGGACAGCACCGGCTCGGGTTCCGGGGCGGCGGCGCGGCTACGGCGCAGGACCGCCTTGAGGCGCGCCAGGAGCTCCCGGTAGGAGTAGGGCTTGGTGACGTAGTCGTCGGCCCCGATCTCCAGGCCGATGATCTTGTCCAGCTCGGTGTCCTTGGCGGTGAGCATGATGACCGGCACGGAGGATGAGCGTCGGATCCGGGTGCACACCTCGGTCCCGTCCAGGCGGGGCAGCATAAGGTCCAGCAGGACCAGATCGATGGGGCCAACCCCGCCGGGGCGCCGGGAGGCCTCGAAGATCTCGACGGCGCGCTGGCCGTCCTCGGCCTCGATCACCTCGAAGCCGTCGCGCCGCAGCCCGTAGGCGAGCGGGTCTCGGAAGTTCTCCTCGTCCTCGACCAGGAGGATCCGGGTCGGGCCGATCACCGACGTCATCGACGACGGGGCCGGCGCACCGGAGGACGCGAGCGGCCCGGCGCCCACCCCTGTGCCCGAGGCTGCGGAGCGCTCCGCCGGGCTCATGATCCGCTCCCGGGGGTGGGGACGGCGTCGGCGGGCTCACCCTCGACATCACCCTCGACCGGCTCACCCTCGGGCAGGCGCGGCAGCACGAGGGTGAAGGTGGAGCCGCGCCCCGGGGCGGACCACAGCTCGACGGTGCCGCCGTGGTCGGCGGCCACGTGCTTGACGATGCTCAGGCCCAGGCCGGTGCCCCCGGTGGCGCGCGAGCGGGCCTTGTCCACGCGGTAGAAGCGCTCGAAGACGCGCTCCTGCTCCTCCTTGGGGATGCCGATGCCCTGGTCGACCACGGCGATGCGCACGATGTCGGGGTCCTCCGCGTCCAGCGAGACGCCCACCGAGACCCGGGTGCGCGGCTCGGAGTAGCGGATTGCGTTGTCCAGCAGGTTGCGCACGGCGGTGGTGATGAGGGCGGCGTCGCCGCGCACCCGCAGTCCCTTGGTGCCGCCGGCCACGAGGGCGATCTGGCGGCCGTCGGCCTCGACGCGCACCCGGTCCACGGCCTCGGCGACGACATCGTCGATGTCAACGACTTCGGGCTCGGCCAGGGCGTCGCCCTCCTGGAGGCGGGTGAGCTCGATGATCTCCTGGACCAGGACGCCCAGGCGGCGGGCCTCCTTGCGCATGCGCCCGGAGTAGTCGCGCACGAAGTCGGGGTCGTCGGCGCCGGCCTCGACGGTCTCGGCGAGCAGCTGGATCGCGCCGACCGGGGTCTTGAGCTCGTGGGAGACGTTGGCGACGAAGTCGCGGCGCATGGCCTCGACCCGGCGGGCGGCGGTGTGGTCCTCGATGAGGATGAGGACGCGCCCCTGGCCGATGCCGGCCACCCGCACCTGCAGGTGGAACTGGCCCGCACCCGGCACTCGTCCCCGGGCGACGGTGACGGCCGCGTCCTGTGCCTGGCCCGAGGCGCGCACGCGCCCCACCATTGCCACCACGGTCGGCTCGATGACGGCGTCGTCGCGCACGATGTTGAAGGTGTAGGCCGATGCCGAGGCGCGCAGGACCTCGTCGTCGTCATCGAGGACGACAACCGTCGAACGCAGGGCGGCCAGCACGGGGACGGCCGTGTCAGTCCCGGCCAGCCCGGCGAGGTCGGCGGCGCTC
>CAJZFF010000414.1 GCA_915069725.1 uncultured Actinomyces sp. | reverse complement strand
ACTGCTGGCGATCTCCGAAGACCGGGCGTTCGGTGCGCCGGACCAGTGCAGCAGTGACAAGACGGTCCCGAGAGGGATTCACGCCGGTGGTCTCGGTGTCGAAGCCGAGCAGCGGGCCGAAGGGCCAGGAGCGGGCGGTGGTGGAGGCGGTGTTGGACGAGGAGGAGTGCGGGGTGCTCATGGGGCCAGCATGCCACCGGGCTGCGACATCAATGCGCCGGTGCCAGTGCGCCTCGGCCTGTGTCCGGTGCCCCCGTGCGCGTGGCCGCCCCGCCGGTCGCTCCGGTGGATACCGGACCGGCCCCACTAGGATCGGGCCATGAGCACAGAGGTCGAGATCGGACGCTCCAAGCGTGCCCTGCGCGCCTACTCCTTCGACGACATCGCCCTGGTGCCGGCGCGTCGCACCCGGGACACCTCCGAGGTGCGCGTGGGCTGGCAGATCGACGCCTACCACGTGGACCTGCCGGTCATGGCCTCCCCCATGGACTCGGTGATGAGCCCCGAGACCGCCATCCTGGTGGGACGTCTGGGCGGGATCGGCGTGCTGGACCTGGAGGGGTTGTGGACCCGCTACGAGGACCCCACCGGGGCCCTCGAGCGCATACGCCAGGCCGACCCCTCCCGGGCCACCAGCGTCCTGCAGGAGGTCTACCGCGCTCCGGTCAGACCCGAGCTCATCACCGAACGGCTCACCCAGATCCGTGCCTCCGGCGTCGTCGTCGCCGGGCGACTCAGCCCCGCCCAGACGCAGCGCCACTGGCGCACCGTGGTCGAGGCGGGCGTGGACCTCATGGTCATCCGCGGCTCCTTCGTGTCGGCCGAGCACGTCTCCGGATCCGTCGAGCCCCTCAACCTCAAGCGCTTCATCTACGAGCTCGACGTGCCCGTGGTGGTCGGCGGGGTGACCACCTACACCGCCGCCCTCCACCTCATGCGCACCGGCGCGGCCGGGGTCCTCGTGGGGCAGGGTGGCGGCGCCTCCTCCTCCGTGCGCCAGGTCCTGGGGCTGCACATGCCCATGGCCACCGCCGTGGCCGACGTCGCCGGGGCCCGGCGCGACTACCTCGACGAGTCCGGGGGCCGCTACGTCCACGTCATCGCCGACGGCTCGGTGGGCAACTCCGGCGACGTCGTCAAGGCCATCGCCTGCGGCGCGGACGCCGTCATGCTCGGGGCCGCCCTGGCCCGGGCCGAGGAGGCTCCCGGCGGCGGTTACCACTGGGGCGCCGAGGCCCGCCATGAGCGCCTGCCGCGGGGCTTCCGCAGCCACGTGGGAACAGTGGGCACCATGGCCGAGATCCTCAACGGCCCCTCCGACCGCGCTGACGGCACGCTCAACCTCATGGGCGCCCTGCGCCGCACCCTGGCCACCACCGGCTATGCGGACGTCAAGGAGCTCCAGCGGGTCGAGGTCGTCCTGGCGCCATACACCGGTTCTTGAGGAGGCCTCCTCGACGAACCGTGATTTTGAAGGGAGGAACAGTGCAACAGAGCCGTGATCTCGGGTAGTCTCGGCCGGGACAGCAGCCGCTGCGCTGCTCAGATCGGTGTGGGGGCATGATCCGCTTCCCACACTGTTAGCCCCCACATGTCACAAGGAGCTTCACATGGCCCAGGTCACCGCCACCATCGCTTCCAAGGTCGGTCTGCACGCCCGTCCTGCTGCCACCTTCGTCAAGGCCGTCGCCGAGAAGGGCGTCCCGGTCACCATCGCCAAGGAGGGCGGCGCTGCGGTTGACGCCTCCTCCATCCTCGGTGTGATGACCCTGGGCGCCGGCTTCGGCGACGTCGTCACCCTGGCCTCTGATGCCGACGGCGCCGAGGCGGCCCTCGAGGACCTCAAGGCCCTCCTGGAGACCGACCTGGACGCCTGAGAACAAGCCCAGCCGGACGGGGCGCGCTCCACTGCGGGGCGCGCCCCGTCCGCGTTGAAACGCAGACAAGTACCCGTGTCGAAGAGCGTTGCGGACCCGCCATGAGCATTGCCATCGCCCTCGTGCCCTCCCTGCTGTTCGGGGCACTGTCCCTTCTTCTCGGAGCCTTCCCCACCGACATCCGCCGCCAGAACACCGCGGTCATGGTGGGAGCGGGAGCCGTCTCGCTCGGATGCGCCGCCATGCTCGGCTCGCCCTGGTCCCTGAGCGCCACCGTGTGGGGCGTGGCCTGCGGACTCATGTGGACCGGTGGGCAGGTCTTCGTCCTGTGGGCCTTCCGCGCCTGGGGCGTCAGTCGCACCATGCCTCTGACCACCGCCCTCCAGCTCCTGCTCAACGCCACCCTGGGCGTGAGCCTCTTCGGTGAGTGGCGCGCTCCCGGGGCCCTGATCCTGGGGGTGGTGGCGCTCGCGCTCATCATGCTCGGCGCCGCCGCTTGCTCCTGGCAGGAGCGCACCGGCCCCGGTCCCACGGCCGCGCAGCGACGTGACGGTCTGCTGGCCACCGCCGCCTCAGCCGTCCTCTACGGCTCCTACCCCTCGCTGCTGCGCGCCGTCGAGGTACCCCCGGCCCACGCCGTCGGACCCATGGGGCTGGGACTGCTGGCCGGTGCCGGACTGTGCGCCCTCATCCTGCCGCGGCGCGCGCGCCTACGAGGCCCAAGGATCGTTCCGGCCGCGCTCGCCGGGGGCCTGTGGGCGGTCGGTAACGCCCTCATGCTGCGCTCGACGGCGGCCGTTGGGGTGGCCTCCGGCTTCACCCTCTCCCAGCTCGGCTTCGTCCTGGCCACCCTCGGTGGACTGACCATCCTGGGGGAGGAGCGCACCGGGCGGGAACGCACGGCGGTGGCCGCCGGCGTCGCGG
>CAJZFF010000413.1 GCA_915069725.1 uncultured Actinomyces sp. | reverse complement strand
CCGCTCCCACTCCCACCGGCCCTGACCGCGGGCCGGCGCAGGCTCGTGCGCTGGGCAGCCGTCCGGCACGCCTCCATGAGCACGTCAATGGCCAGCGGTCGGGGCCTCTCGGCGCGGGTGACCACCTCGACGCGCCGCTGCTCGCGGGCCAGGGGCCGCACCTGGACCCCCTCGTGCCGGTAGGCGCTCAGCGCCATCCCGGGCAGCAGGGCCGCCCCCACCCCGGCGGCGACGAGCGCCTGCACGGCCACGTAGTCGTCGGAGGCGTAGGCGGTCTCGGGCGTGAAGCCGTTGGCCCGCCCCACAGCGAGGAGCTCCTCGCGGCAGCGCGCACAGCCGGTCACCCACCGGCACTGGGCGCCGTCGGCGATGCGCGTGATGCCGCCGGGGTGGGTGACGAGGTAGAGGACATCGTCGAGCAGGTGCTCGGCCTGAAGGCCCTGGCCGGCGTCGTCGTCGACGTAGGAGAAGGACAGGGCCGCGTCGACCCGCCCGCGCCGCAGCGCATCGAGGGCCTCGGGCGGCTCGGCGTCGACGAGCTCGACCTCCAGGCCCGGGTACTGCCGGCCGACGACGTCGAGCACCCCCGGCACCAGGGAGGCCACCGCGGAGGGGAAGGCGGCCAGGCGCACCCGCCCCGCCTCCGCGTGCGCCATGGAGACCACCTCGCGCTCAGTGCGGTCCAGCAGGTCGAGGACCTCCTGGCCACGGGCCGCCAGCGCCCGGCCCTCCTCGGTGAGCCGCACGCCGCGTCCGGCCCGCGTCAGCAGGACCGCGCCGGTCGCGCGCGACAGGGCGGCGAGCTGGTGGGAGACGGTGGACTGACTGAAGCCCAGTGACTCCGCGGCGGCCGAGACGGTGCCGAGGCGGGAGAGCTCCACGAGGGCCCGCAGCTGCTGCACATCGATCACGCCACCAAGTATGTGCCCTATCGATGGGTATTCGTCAAAAGATTCATTGGACCGATACTCCGGCTGTCCGCATCATGAAGCCATGACCGCCACCGACACCCTGCCCCAGGCTCCCGCCACCACCCAGTCCGGCCTCGACTTCGACGCCGTCCTGCGCACCTACGAGGCCGTCTCGCGGGTCCTGCCCGAGACTCCCGCCTGGTCCTACCCGCTGCTCAACGCCGAGGCCGGGGTGGAGATCACGGTCAAGCACGAGAACGTCCAGCCCACCGGCGCCTTCAAGGTCCGCGGCGGGGTGGCGCTCATGGCGGCGCTCAGCCCCGAGGAGCGGCGCCGCGGCGTCGTGACCGCCTCCACCGGCAACCACGCCCAGTCCCTGGCCTGGGCGGGTGCACACAGCGACGTGCCCGTCACCGTCGTCGTGCCGATCAGCGCCCCGGCCCGCAAGGTGGCCGCGGTGCGCGCCCTGGGCGCCCGCGTCGTCGTCGAGGGAGACACGATGTGCGACGCCCTCGCTCATGCCGAGGCCCTCTCCCTGAGTGAGGGGATGCGCATGGTCTCCCCCGGGGACGAGCCGGCCATCGTCCTCGGGCACGCCACCGTCTACCTCGAGCTCTTCCGCCGCTACGGCTGCACCCTCGAGATCGGCGGCAACGACCAGTGGGGCAATCTCGTGGGGGGCGTGGACCTCATCCACAAGGTGGAGGGCGCCTCCGTCCACCTCATGACCAACCCCCTGATCACCAAGGCCGACGGCACCAAGTTCGGCAAGTCCGAGGGCGGGGCGATCTGGCTCAACCCCGAGATGCTCAGCCCCTACGCCTTCTACCAGTTCTGGCTGCAGGTCGATGACGCCGACGTTGTGCGGTTCCTCAAGGTGTTCACCTTCCTGGACCGCCGCGAGATCGAACGCCTTGAGGCCGTTACGGCCGAGAACCCGAGGGCGCGCGAGGCGCAGAGGGCGCTCGCGCGCGAAGTGACGACCTGGGTGCACGGGGCCGACGCCGCGCGGGCCGCCCAGGCCGCCACCGAGGCCCTGTGGGGGCACGGAGAGCTGCGCGAACTGGATGAGGCGACGATGACGGCGGCTACCGCCGACCTGCCCGCGGGCGAGCTGGTGGTGGGGGAGTCCACCATCGTGGATCTGCTCGTGGACACCGGGTTGGAGCGGGGACGTGGTGCGGCTCGCAGGACGGTGGCGGGGGGCGGCGCTTATCTCAACAATGGCAAAGTTCTTGACGAGGATGCACCAGTGGGCGCCGAGCAGCTTCTGGCCGGCGGGGTGGTTCTCGTGCGCAAGGGGCGGCGCAATCTCGCGGTGGCGCGGCGGGCCTGAGAAGGGTGCGCCATCGCGGGATTGTGCTGGTCGGGTCGGCCGCCTGGCGGCCGAATCGGTCCGTCGGGCTCGCGGTAGGTCGGAGGAGCCGCTGAAGAGTGACTCGGTTCGGGAGCCGTGGGCGCGGCGGTGCCGTGTGGACAGCCGTGTGGGTACCGTCACCGAGTGCACGAAGGTGCCTAAGGCCGACAAGCTCCTGCAGTTCCACATCGATGACGGTCTGGGTGGCCGCACGATCGTCTCGGGTATCGCTGAGCACTATGCTCCCGAGGAGCTGGTAGGCAAGCAGGTCTGCTTCATCGCCAACCTCCCTCCACGTAAGCTCCGTGGCATCGAGTCGCAGGGGATGATCCTCTCCGCAGCCGATCGCACGACGGGGCAGCTCCGCGTGATCACGCCTCAGGGCCCGATCACCCCTGGTAGCGAAGTCAAGTAAGGCTTCGCCCCTCCCCTGATTATTCAGACCAAGAACCCACTTACATGAATAGCTCTCTCAAGACGAGTATCCTTAGCCCAGTGCGCTGGGCAGGGGTACTCGTCCTCTTCTTCCTCTTAGGCTCCGTAAG
>CAJZFF010000412.1 GCA_915069725.1 uncultured Actinomyces sp. | reverse complement strand
CCCGATTGTGGCGATCTCCGAGTCCTCCTACATCACCGTCGTCCACCAGGCGGCCGGTGCGCCGCCGGAGAGGACGATCGCGCTGCTGCAGCGTCTGGCCGAGGGGCGCGAGCCCCGCAGCGCCGTGCTCATGGCCAACACCGACGCCGCGGCCGCCATGATCTCGGCCCACCGCAGCGAGCTCGAGCCCACTTATGTCCTGCCCTTCCCGGACATCGACGTGCTCGACGCCGTCAGCGACAAGGCCTCCTTCTCCCGTCTGTGCGCAGAGGTCGGGGTGCTCACGCCCCGGGAGGTCGTCGTCGACCTGGCCGACCCCGACTGTGTGCCGCCGACCAGCGCCGACGAGCTCGGCATGGAGTTCCCGCTCGTGGCCAAGGCAGCCATCGGCGCTGACTACGACCGCATCTCCTTCCCCGGAAAGCGCAAGATCTGGTTCATCGACGACGCCGCCGAGCTGGCAGGCATGTGGAGGAGCCTGAAGGAGGCCGGCTACCGCTCCACCTTCCTGGTTCAGGAGTGCATCCCCGGTGACGACACCGCCATGCGCTCGGTGACCGCCTACATGGACTCCACCGGCGAGCTGCGCCTCATCGGCTCGGCGCGTGTCCTGCTGCAGGACCACGCCCCCACCATGATCGGCAACCCGGTCGCCATGATCACCGAGGCCTTCCCCGACCTGTGGGACGCCACCGGACGCCTGCTGCGTCACGCCGGCTACCGCGGCTTCGCCAACCTCGACATCAAGGTCGACCCCCGCGATGGACGGGAGCTCTTCTTCGAGGTCAACCCCCGCATCGGCCGCAACTCCTTCTACCTGACCGCCGCCGGCGCCAACCCCATGGCCGTCATGCTCAAGGACCTGGTCCTGGACCAGCGTGACGAGCCCATCGAGGTCACCCGACAGGTTCTCTACTCCCTGGTCCCCGACGGCGTCATCGCACGCTACGTGTCCGATGAGGCGCTGCGCCGCAAGGCCAAGGGCCTGGGGCGGGGCATCGACCCGCTGCGCGACCCGGCCGAGCGCTCGCTGCGCCGTCGCGTGACGATCGAGCTCCAGCGCCTCAACCACTACCGCAAGTTCGCCCGCAACTATCCGCAACGAGTCGACAGGTCCCGCTGAATGCCCGAGAACGAGAACATGCCCGACAGCACCACCCCCGACGCCACGACTGATTCCGCGACTGACTCCATGACTGACTCCAACCCTGAGGCCAAGGTCGAGGCCGGTGCACCGGCCCCCCAGAAGGCTCAGGCGAACCCGCCCAAGGACAAGGGGCGCAAGGGCGGCGAGTCTGAGCAGCCCAAGCAGCCCGAGCAGAAGGCTGACCCGACCGACAAGCCCGCCCAGCCCGCCATGGCCGACAAGGCTGACAAGGCTGACAAGCCCAAGGCGCCTCGGCTCACGCACCCCGAGCCGGTGCACTCCACCCCGGACCGCTCCGAGACCCTGCGTCGGGTCGACGGGCGCGAGATGCGCTTGGCTGTGGGCAACAGCCCCTTCCCGGTCGAGCAGACCGAGGCCTGGGAGCGCTTCGAGGAGGCCATGGGCCGCCCCCTGTGGGGCCGCTACCTCTATGAGGACGAGGGCAAGCCCGTGGCCGCCATCGCCCTGTACCGCTACGAGATGGGCGGCCAGACCTTCCTGTGGGCCAAGCACGGCCCGGTCTGGCTCAAGGAGCAGTCGCCCGAGCGTGAGGCCCACCTGCGCCGGCTGCTGCGCTCCGTGGTCAAGGAGCGCGACCGCTCTGTGCGTTTCATCCGCATGCACGCCCGCTACGGCGCTGCCGACCTGCGAGAGCTGCTGTCCACCATCACCTACGACCGCACCTACGTCATCGACCTGACGCCCAAGACGCCGGAGAAGATGGCCGCGGTCATGCCCAAGGACGGCCGCCGTGCGGTCAAGCGCGCCGAGCGCGTCGCCCGGGAGGCCGGGTGCACCATCAGCGACGAGACCGGCCTGAGCCGCGAGGAGTTCGACCAGGTCTACGAGGTCCTGCGCGAGACCGCCGAGCGCGACGGCTTCAAGCCCCACGACGCCGAGGTCTACTGGACCATGCTGACCTCCCTGGGGGAGAAGAACGCCCGCCTGTTCGTCCTGCGCAAGGACGGCGTCCCCCACGCCTGGGACCTCATCCTCACCTCGGGCAAGGACGCCGTGGCGTACTACGGCGCCTCCTCCAACGAGTCGCGCACCTTCCGCGGGGCCGAGGCCCTGGACTGGTGGGCCGCCTGCACCCTGGCTCAGGAGGGCTACCGCGGCCTGGATCTCATGGGCGCCGGCTCCACCCGCGTCCCCTCGCTCTACACGGTGGGTCAGTACAAGAAGCGCTACGCCCAGCACGTCACCGAGGTGGATGGAGCCTGGGACGTCCCGGTCTCCCGAGCCATCTACTCCGGGATGCGCACCGCCAAGCGCCTGCGTGACGCACTGCGCGCGCGGCGTGGCTCACGGGAGGACTGAGCCCGCGCGACCACGACGTAGACTCGCGGTCGAACCGGGGTGCACCAGTACAGCGCCCCGCACCGATGCAGCAGAGGAGACGAGCCCGTGTCAGACCAGCCCATGATTGAAATCACCCTCGACGGCGCGCCCCGCACCATTGAGGCGGGCAGCACGGGGGCGCTCCTCCTGCAGGACGCCGTCAAGAAGGACGGCGTCGTCGCGATGCGCGTCAACGGCGAGCCCTGGGACCTGGAGCGCCAGATCCCGGCCGGCGCCGTCGTCGAGCCCATCACCCTGTCCAGCGAGGACGGCCTCAACATCCTGCGCCACAGCGCCACCCACGTCATGGCGCAGGCCGTCCAGGAGATGT
>CAJZFF010000411.1 GCA_915069725.1 uncultured Actinomyces sp. | reverse complement strand
CATGGGAACCGGTACGGACGTGGCCCGCGAGGCCGGGGACGTGGTGCTCGTGGGATCCGCCCCGGCCGACCTGGTCGAGACCGTGCGGGTGGCCCGGCGTGCCCGGCGCATCATCATGGTGAACTTCGTGGGCACGGTGGTGGTCGACGTCGTCGGTATGATCGCCGCCGGGCTGGGACTGCTGGGGCCGGTGGCTGCGGCGCTCGTGCACGTCGTGTCCGAATCCGCCTTCATCCTCAACTCGGCCCGCCTGGTGCCCCGCCCCGCGCGCAAGCGCTGAACCGGCCGACGGCGTGCACCGGCACCGCACCCACGCAGCCGGCTGTCCTGAGCTCCACCAGTTTTTAGCGCACGCAGTGGACCGCAATGACGCGCCGAACCCCGCCGAGCGACATCGGCCACGACCAGCTCCTCATCAATTTTCTCCCGGGTTTCTGCGCGACAGCGACACCCTGCCGGGTCGCATGGTGCACAAGCCACCATCTCCGTGGCATGATCGTTAGGCCTTAGTACCCAGGACGCAGCAGCGCGGCTGCCAACCCAGCCCCGCTGACGACCTGGACGACCCATCAGTACTCACAGTGGAGTAACCATGACGCCAGCCGTCCTGTTAGCACTGCCGATGCATCCGGCACCACTCGCCCCAGCATTGGCGGGACTGCCCGCCACCTTCACGCCGTCGACCACGGCAGTGGGGGGCAATGTCTACCTCACCGCCGCGGTGGGTCTGCTGCCGCTGGTGGTGTTCTTCGTCCTCATGGGCGTGTTCAAGGTGGCCACTCACTGGTGCGCCATCATCTCCCTGGTGATCGCCGCCGTCACCGCGGTCGCCCTGTTCCACATGCCGGTGGGCATGACGGTCATGAGCGCCACCCAGGGCATGGCGCTGGGATTCGTCCCGATCATCTACATCATCATCGCGGCCGTGTGGCTCTACAACCTCACTGACGTCTCGGGTCGCTCCAAGGACCTCAAGGCCGTGTTCAACGTGATCGGCAAGGGCGACATGCGCGCCCAGGCCCTCATCGTGGCCTTCTCCTTCTGCGGCCTGCTCGAGGGTCTGGCCGGCTTCGGCGCCCCGGTGGCCATCGCCGCCGCCATGGTGGCGACCCTGGGCCTGCCCAAGCTCAAGGCGGCCGTCGTCGTCATGGTCGGTAACGCCATCAACGTGGGCTTCGGCGCCATGGCCATCCCCACCACGACCGCCGGCAAGCTCGGCGGCCAGGAGCCGGTGAGCGTGGCCACCGCCATGGGGCACCTGACCTGGGTGTTCTGCGCCTTCATCCCGCTCCTGCTGCTGTTCATCCTCGACGGCGCGCGCGGCGTCAGGCAGCTGTGGCCGCTGGCGATCGTGGCGGGGCTGGCCACCGGGGTGGGTCACTTCTTCACCCCCTCGATCTCCTACGAGCTCACCGCCGTGCTGGCCTCCCTGCTGGGCCTGGCCGCCTCCTACGTCTTCCTGCTGGTGTGGACCCCGACGACCCCTGAGGAGTACCGCTCCCAGGTGGCCGCCGACGACGCCCCCGACCGCGAGCGCGTCATCCTGGCCCTGCTGCCTTACATCCTGGTGGTGGTCATCATCGCCACGACCAAGCTGTGGACCCTGGGCATCAACCTCGACAAGGCCTTCAAGGCCACCGACCTGCCCCTGAAGTGGCCCGGCGTGTACGGCCAGCTCCTGACCGCCAAGGGCGAGGCCTCCAAGAGCGCCATCTACAATCTTCAGACCCTGTCCAACCCGGGCACCTGGATCTTCCTGACCGCCATCATCGTGACCTTCATCTACGCGGCGCGCTCGGTGCCGGGCAAGTTCGAGATGAGCGTGGGCAAGGGCTTCGCCACGCTGGCCAAGACCTGCTACACGCTGCGCATGGCGATCCTGACGATCGCCGCCGTCATGGCCCTGGCCTACGTCATGAACTTCTCCGGCCAGACCTCCGCGATCGGTGCGGCCCTGGCCGCCACGGGCGCCGCCTACGCCTTCCTCTCCCCGGCTCTGGGCTGGGTGGGGACCGCCGTGGCCGGCTCGGCGACGAGCGCGGGCGCCCTGTTCGCCAACCTGCAGGCCACCGCTGCCCAGGGGGCTGGGCTCGACCCGAAGATCCTGTTGGCCGCCAACACCATCGGTGGCGGTCTGGGCAAGATCGTCTCCCCGCAGAACCTAGCCATCGCCTCAACCGCGGTGGACGCCCCCGGCACGGACGCCGAAATCCTCAAGAAGGCGGCGCCCTACTCCATCGGGCTGCTGCTGGTGCTGGGCACCCTGGTGTTCCTGGCCTCCCAGGTGGGGCTGGGGGTCTGAGACTGCCAGCCACTGACTCTCGCTACTGCGCACTGCACCGCCGGATCCTTCAAGGTTCCGGGGGCGCCGTGCGTATACCCGCGCCTCCGACGTCGGTGGCAGCAACAGCCACGGACAGCTCGAGGTCGGGGCCTGGTCCCTCACCTGAGCCCACCGCCTCCGCGAGGGCGCCCCTGACTGGCGTCGAGATCGTGACCGTACGTTTCAAACGAGGACTGCGATCTCCCGCAAACCACTGCACCCAGATCCCAGTCATCCGCGGAAGACCGCAGTCCTGGAGGACAAAGTACATCCCCGACCACGACGCTCACGGCCGACGGCGCCCTCTCGGGCTCCGCAGGTCTCACAGGCCACGCAGGACCAGGCCCAGTCCCGAGCGCAGCTGGCCGATCACCTCATCGGGCTCCGTCGGCGGGGCGTTGAGCAGGTCGAGGGCCAGCCCGTTGACGAGGGCGGTCACCAGTCGGGCTCCCTCGGCGGGCGAGAGGTCCGTGCGCATGAGACCTGCCTGCCGGGTACC
>CAJZFF010000410.1 GCA_915069725.1 uncultured Actinomyces sp. | reverse complement strand
GCACCTACGTGCTGCCGCAGCCCTACACGGCCGGCCAGCCCCTCCACCTGCGCATGGTGGTTGACGGCGCGGAGTCGACCAACATCCAGACCAAGCTCTGGGCCGGTGACTCCGAGCCCGCCGAGTGGGGGATCGAGGTCGTCGACAACGACAAGACCCTCAACGAGGCCGGAACCGTGGGGCTGACCACCTACATGTCCGGCTCGGCCGGGCCGGAGACCGTCACCCTGTCGGTCGACAAGGTCACCATCAAGCAGCACTGACGCCGTCGAGCGCAGCGCGCATACGGGGCGGGCCGGGAAGATCTGATCTTCCCGACCCGCCCCGTTTCGCTGTCTGCCGCGAGGGGGCGTCCAGGAGACGGCCACTTCCCGACATGTCACACGCAGGCAACACGGAGCGTCCCTAGGATCATCCTTGTAGTGAGAACCCACTAGGAGGAACCATGCTCAGGGTAGCGATCAACGGATACGGCAACCTCGGCCGCGGTGTCGAGCAGGCCATTACCAAGAACGCGGACATGGAGGTCGCCGTCGTCTTCACCCGGCGTGACCCGGACAGCGTCACCACCCAGGGGGCGCCCGTCGCCCACGTCGACGACATGGCCGCCTGGGCCGACAAGGTCGATGTCTGCCTGAACTGCGGAGGCTCGGCCACCGACCTGATCGAGCAGACCCCGGCCGCCACGGCCCTGTTCCACACGGTCGACTCCTTCGACACCCACGCCCGCATCCCCGAGCACTTCGCCGCTGTCGACGCCGCCGCCAAGGCCTCGGGCCACGTCGCCCTGATCTCCGCCGGCTGGGACCCGGGCCTGTTCTCCATGCTGCGGGTCCTGGGCGAGGCCGTCCTGCCCGACGGCGCCACCACCACGTTCTGGGGGCCCGGTGTCTCCCAGGGGCACTCCGATGCCCTGCGCCGCATCGAGGGCGTCGTCGACGCCAAGCAGTACACCCGCCCGGTGGAGGCCACCGTTGCCGCCGTCAAGGCCGGCGACGACGTCGAGCTGACCACCCGCTCCATGCACACGCGCGACTGCTACGTGGTGGCCGAGGAGGGTGCCGACCGGGCCCGCATCGAGCGGGAGATCGTGGAGATGCCCAACTACTTCGCCGACTACGACACCACTGTCACCTTCATCACCGCCGAGGAGCTGGCCGCCGAGCACGCCGGGATCCCGCACGGCGGCTCCGTCATCCGCCGCGGGCACACCTCCGAGGGCGTGGCCGAGACCGTGAGCTTCGAGCTCCAGCTCGACTCCAACCCGGAGTTCACCGGCTCGGTCCTGGTCGCCACGGCGCGAGCGGTGGCCAGGCTGGCTGCCCGCGGTGAGACCGGTGCGCGCACCGTCTTCGACGTGACGCTCGCCGACCTGTCCCCGACGAGCTCTGAGGAGCTGCGCGCCCACTACCTGTGAGGCGGGCGGACAGCCCGAGGCGTCCCGCCGTCGGCATCGCGCCGGTGGCGGGGACGCCTCGGCTCCGGCTGAGTCAATCGCGGATGAGGGGGACGTCGACGTCGGGCAGCTCGCCGCGGCGGGCGGCACGCAGGAGCCTCATCCCGTCACGGGTGGCCTGCGCCGCTGTGATGAGTGGGCGGCGAGTGCTCAGGAGTTGGCGCCTGCCGCCGCGCAGGACGATCTCGCGGGCGGCCCGGCCCGCCGTGGCCACCCACCGGCGCTGCGTGGCCCGATCCAGGTGCAGCCCCGCGTACAGCAGCCGGTTGCGCACGTTGTAGTAGTAGTAGATGTCCGACTTGGCGCGGTCGGACTGATCGTCCTCGGAGTGGGTGCCGCCCTCATCGTGGACGGCCACGGCGTCGCGCACCAGGGCCAGGCTGCCCCCGGCCGCCAGCACCCGGGCCGAGAAGTCCACGTCCTCCCAGTACAGGAAGTAGCGCGCATCGAAGCCGCCCGTGACCTCGAACAGATCCGTCGACAGGGCCAGGCAGGCCCCCGAGAGCCACGGCTGGGTGCCGCCGGGGGGAATCGGGCGCGGTGAGCGGCGCGAGCGCATCGAGCCGTCGGCCAGGCACACGACGATCCCGTCGGAGACGATGCGGCCGGTGGAGTCCTTGAGCACCGGTGCCACCAGGGCCAGCCGGTCCGCGTGCGCCCGGGCCGCCAGCCGAATGAGGTCGGACCGGGCGATGACGGCGTCGGGATTGAGCAGGACGAGCAGGTCGGCGCCGAGCTCGCGGGCCCGTGCCGCCCCCAGGTTCATGCCGCCGCCGAAGCCGGTGTTCGTCTCCGGCAGGACCGCCTCCCAGCCCCGCGAGGAGGCCAGCGCCACCAGCTGTTCGCGGGCGGCGGGCGTGGAGTAGTTGTCGACGACGATGATGCGGGCCTCGGGGGAGTCCTCGGCCACGCGCGCCAGCGTGCGCTCCAGCAGCGCCGCCGAGTCGTAGCTGACCACGATGACCGCCGTGCGCGAGAGCAGCTCGCCGCCGGAGAGAGAACCGGGGGCCTCAACGATCTCGACGGCCTGGGCGGGGACGCCGGTATCGGGGATGCTCGGATCGGCGGCCTCGGGGGTCTCGGCGCCCTGGGCGGGGTCTGGGGTGGAGGTCATCGGAGCAGGAGCCTTCCGGGTGCGGGGCGACGTCGTGGTTCGAGTGCTCCCATCGTGGGGCGCACCCGCTTCGTGATAGTACCGTTAGACCCTGATATCAGGCCGCGATCCGCCGGCAGGCGGGAGGAAGGACGGGGCTGGACGTGCACCTGACCATCGCGATGCTCACCTACCGCCGCAACGAGTACCTGGCGCAGGTCATCCCCCAGCTGCTGGAGCAGGCCGACGACGTCTCCGGGCCGGATGCGACGGCG
>CAJZFF010000409.1 GCA_915069725.1 uncultured Actinomyces sp. | reverse complement strand
CCGCAGGCGGCGATCGCTCGCCCCACCCCGGCCTCGTTGCCATACATCTGGGCGGTGTCGATGTGCCGGTAGCCCACCGCCAGGGCATCGCGGACCACGCACTCGGCCTCGTCGTCGGGGATCTTGTAGGTACCGAGTCCCAGCTGGGGGATGAGCACCTCCTCCCCGTTGGTTCCGCGAGTCAGGGCAATGGCGGGAACGGACAGCGCGCACATGCCTCCAGGCTACCCTCGGCGTGCGACGACGTCGCCGGGAGAGACACAGCGTCTCAGTGCGACGGCCCTATGGGACGACGACGGCGCCGCGCCGGTGGAAACCAGCGCGACGCCGCCGTTGACAGGTCTGTGTTGCTGTCAGGCCTGAGCGTCCTCGGGGCTGATGCCGTAGCCGGCCTCATCCTCGGTGGAGTCGGCCCAGTACTCCTCGGCCCACGGGTCCTCAACGGGCTGGCTACGACGCCACACGACATAGGCGCCGGCAGCGGCCGCGCCGGCGACGGCGAGCCAACCCAGGGTCTTGAGCACGCGGTGCTTCTTCTGCTTCTTCACGGGAACCTCCAATGCGGCGGACTTTGCGGCAACAGCCACGCGCTGGGCGCGCTCTGTCAGGGTACCGTCCGTACCCGCGGCAGCCTGGGCAGCCACGGCGGCGCGCTGCGCACGCGGGATGTAGTCCTCGACAACCCGGTAGCGGGCCTCGTGGACCACCGGCTCCAGACGCTCCTGTGCGTCCTTGGCGGCGCGGGCCACGTTCCCGGCGGCCTTGCTGACGTGCGGAGCAGCCCACAGGGCAGCCTTCTCAGCCTGATCGACGACGGATCCGGCAAGGGATGCCGCCTCCTTGCGCAGATGACTGGTGTCGAGTTTCTTGTCGCAGCATGTCTTCGTCAGGCAGGACATGGTTGCCTCCCAGGTTGGAAACGGATACGGATACAGACGGTCGTTGTGCAACGTGCACCAATGGTCGCACCCCGGCGCGGCCTGGCCCACACGATGTCCAGACGTTTTGCCTGGGGTGAACAGCACCGCACACCACTGAGGGGTTCATGCCGATGGGCCCGGGACCGTGCCACCATGTCACTCATGGAAGCGACTCTTCACACCAACCTCGGTGATATCCGCCTGGAGCTCTACCCCGAGCAGGCTCCTGAGACCGTCTCCAACTTCGTGGGGCTGGCCACCGGCCAGAAGGCGTGGACGGATCCACGCACCGGCGCGGAGTCCCACGCCCCGCTGTACGACAACGTCATCTTCCACCGCGTCATCCCCGGTTTCATGATCCAGGGCGGTGACCCGCTGGGTGACGGTACCGGAGGGCCCGGCTACGTCTTCGACGACGAGATCGACGCCTCCCTGACCTTCGCCGCCCCCTACGTCCTGGCCATGGCCAACGCCGGACGCCGCCTGGGCAAGGGCACCAACGGTTCGCAGTTCTTCATCACCACCGCCCCCACCGAGTGGCTCCAGGGCAAGCACACGATCTTCGGTGCCGTCACCGACGAGGCCTCCCGCGCCGTCGTCGACGCGATCTCCGCCGTGGAGACCGACCCACGCGACCGCCCGGTGCAGGACGTCATCATCACCTCGGTGGACATCACCGAGTAGTTTCCACAAGGGCATGGGGCGGCCGCTTAGCAACGAGGGGCCGCCCACCGCACCGCAACCGAAGCACCGGAATCAGGTGTGACTCGCCTCTGTGACGCCGCTGGGACCCGCGTCCCGGCGGCGTCGTCGTATCCGGTTTACCCGTCCTCACCCGCTCAGCCTCGATCATCCGCACAGGAGCATCCGATGACCTCGACGAACTCGTTTCCGCAGCAGGCACCGCCTGTGTGCCCGCGGCACCCGGGCACGGTGGCCTACGTGCGCTGCCAGCGCTGCGACCGACCCACCTGTCCCGCCTGCCAGGTGCCCAGCTCGGTGGGGGTGCACTGTGTGGACTGTGCTCGTCAGTCTCAGGCCGGCCGACGTCAGGCGATCACGCTGCTGGGCGGGAACGTGGTCTCCGGTGCTCTGGTCACCAAGATCCTCGTCGGCCTGTGCGTCGTCGTCTACGCGCTTCAAGTTCTCATCCCCGAGGTGACGATGCAGTCGCTGGAGCTCCGCCTGGGCTTCGTGCCAGCACTGGCCGTCTATGAGCCCTGGCGGTTCCTGACCACCGCCTTCCTCCATGCGAACTACATGCACCTCGGCTTCAACATGTGGGCTCTGTGGGTACTGGGCGGTGCTCTTGAACCAGTGCTCGGGCGGTGGCGCTTCACCTGCGTCTACCTGCTCAGCGCCCTGGGCGGCTCGACAATGATCTACTGGCTCTCCTGGCCGGACACGGAGTCCTGGCTCACGCTGACAGTGGGTGCCTCGGGAGCGGTCTTCGGCCTGTTCTCGGCCATGTTCATCGTGCAGCGGCGCTTCGGACGGGACACCTCGGGGATCGTGGCGCTGGTGGCGATCAATGCCGTCATCTCCTTCCTGGGGGCCAACATCTCCTGGCAGGGGCACCTCGGTGGGCTTGTCGTCGGCGGGATCGTCTCAGCGATCTATGCCTGGGCGCCACGGGGGAAGCGACAGGTCGTGGGGATCGCCGGAACCGTCGCGGTCGCGGTGGCCCTGGTAGGGCTCGATCTGCTTCGGGCCCTCCTCTCCTGAGATGCACCGCCCCTGTGTTGCCTCATGACTTCTGAGAGTTTCGGATGTCATGACTTCTCAAGACGCCGCTTGGGTGCGTCTGCCAGGTGGGAGTGCTGCTGCTTCGGCCTGTCGGAGGGGGTGCCTTGGTCACTGTGGTGGCTGCCGTCGTCGTCTGGGTGCACTGCACGAGGGGTGGGTGTTACTGGA
>CAJZFF010000408.1 GCA_915069725.1 uncultured Actinomyces sp. | reverse complement strand
ACGCGGCCCCCAGCTACCTCCCCACCCACACTTCACGGCCCCCAGTTTGCGCCCCCGGCCCCCAGCCCTCGCCCCGCACGCCCTGCGACCACACTTCGACAGAATCTTCAAAATCGACCCGGAGCCGCGTCGTTTTTGAAGATTCTGTCGAAGTGTTGACGTGCGGCGGGCCCGAGAGCCACCCCGCTCCCACCCACTCTTACATACTCTAAAAATGTTAGAGTAGAACCATGGGCCACGACGACATCGATACGCTACTCAACCTCCCGATCAACGAACGCGGTGAGCGACTGGCTCAGACGCAGGAGAACCAGTGGTTCGAACGCAAATCCATCCGCGTTGACCAGAAGAGCTTCGCCAAGGCCATCATCGGGATGGCGAACGCGGAAGGTGGAACCGTCGTCGTCGGCTTGAGCGAGAAGCGAGTCGAGGGGACCAACTCCACACCCTCTCAAACCAACAGGCTTCGCCAGGTACCGATGACCATGGTGGCTCCACCACTGCGCGTCCACTTCCGGGAGGTCCCGGTGATGAACGACGACGGCACGCAAGACCATCTTCTCGTCGCCCAGGTACCTCCCAGCCGACACGCACACCGGCGCAGTGACGGAACAGCCTTCCTGCGCATGGGCGACTCCACCGTGAAGCTTGACGGCCCGATGTGGGAAGAGCTCGTCTACGACCGGGAGGCCGAGACATATGAGGCCCAGCCCGCCGGTATCACGATGGCTGACCTGAGCGGGAAGGCAATCGATCGACTACGAGCGGAGATCGGCGCACACGGAGACGACAGCCACGTCTTACGCAGCCGCAGCCTCCTGACACAGGACGGCAAGCCCACCATCGCCGCACTCCTGCTCTTCGGCGCTGCACCCGAGCAGCTTCTGCCGCAGGCACTGGTGCGCGTCCTACGCTACCGAGAGGACGAGACAGGCACCGGAGCGCGCCAAACCATGGAGGCCGACGGTGATCGACGCCTCGAGGGCACTATCCCAGACGTCATCGCCAGAGCAGCTGAGCTCATCGATCAGTGGGCCCCCAAGCGCAGGGCCCTGAAGAACGAGGGGACCTTCGGCCCCACGGACATCATCCCCCGGGACGCCTGGCTGGAGGCCGTGGTGAACGCCGTCGTCCACCGCTCTTACTCGATGGCTGGAGACCACATCCGCGTGTCGATCTTCCCCCACCGCATCGAGGTTTCCAGTCCGGGCCGTTTTCCCGGAATGAGCGATCCGAGTCGCCCGCTCGAGATCGCGCGATACGCACGCAACCCGCGCATCGCGAGGGTGTGCGCGGACCTCGGGATCACACAGGAGCTCGGCGAGGGTATTCGACGCATGGTTGACGACATGCGCCGGGCCGGCCTCGCGGACCCTCGCTACCGTCAGACCTCAACCAGTGTCATCGTGAGGCTGGATGCGACGTCGGCCATCTCGAGCGACGTCATGGAGAGGCTGCCTCACGGCTCGCTCGAGGTCGTCACGCTCCTGCGAAGCACCGGACCATTGGGCACGGGGGAGATTGCGTCGGGCGTCAACGCATCCCGCCCTACGGTCCTGCGGTGGCTCAAGACACTGCGCGACGAGGGACTGGTGGAGCGAAGAGGGCAGTCACCCCGAGACCCGCGAGCCACATGGTACGTCCCCGGCACGTGACCCCCCGCCACTGCCGCCTCACTACCCGCAGCAGAGTCCTCCGACCACCCACTGACATCTACTCTAAAATATTGAGAGTAGCGACGTGAACTTGCAGAACGTTGGAATGACAAGGAACAACTCGCCTCGAACGGCGCTACTGCCAACCTACTCGAACGCTACTCGAAGCTCTCTCAACAGCCGCCGGCCCACACTTCGACCGAATCTTCAGAAACGACGCGGCTCCGGGTCGATTCTGAAGATTCGGTCGAAGAGTCGACGTGCGGCGGGCTCGAGTCCCGCTTGCCGCGCCGGGCATGTGTCGCGTAGCCCGACAGCATTTCTGTTGGAGGCCGCGAAAGGTGCCCGGCCCGGCGCGAGGAGCAGAGGGGCGGTCAGTCCTCGACGCGGCGTCGGCCCTCGAAAGCCCGCCCGAGGGTGACCTCATCGGCGTACTCCAGGTCGGCGCCCACAGGCAGGCCGGAGGCGAGCCGGGAGACGGGCACGGCCATGGTGCGCAGCATGCGGGTCAGGTAGGCGGCGGTCGCCTCACCGACGACGTCGGGGTCGGTGGCCAGGATGACCTCCTCGACCTCGCCGTCCCCCAGACGGCTGAAGAGCTCGCGCACGCGCAGGTCGTCGGGGCCGACGCCGTTGATGGGGTCGATGGCGCCGCCGAGCACGTGGTAGAGCCCCCGGTACTCGCGGGTGCGCTCGATGGCGACGACGTCCTTGGGCTCCTCGACGACGCAGATGACGCGCTGGTCGCGGCGGGGGTCGCGGCAGATGGCGCACTGGGGGGCCTCGGCGATGTTGCCGCAGGTCTCGCAGAAGCGGACCTTGGCCTTGACGGCGCGCAGGGCCTCGATGAGGCGCTCGACGGCGGCCGAGTCGGCGGCGAGCACGTGGAAGGCCATGCGCTGGGCGGACTTGGGGCCGATGCCGGGCAGCTCGCCGAACTCGTCGATGAGGTCCTGGACGGCGCCTTCGTAGACGGCGGGCATGTCAGCGTCCTTCCTGGGTCACGGTGACCTCTTCGATGACCTGGGCGCCAAGGATCCGTTTGACGACCTCGAGCCCGACGACGCCGGCGTCCTCGGCGTCGGGGTCGTCCTCGCTGGGGGTGTCGTCGGCCAGGGAGTCGGTGTCGGCCTCCTGGGCGGCGGCGCGGGCGGCGGCCATGGCGGCGGCCAGTCGCGA
>CAJZFF010000407.1 GCA_915069725.1 uncultured Actinomyces sp. | reverse complement strand
CATAAGGGCCGACTCCCGTCGAAGCCGTACCGGATGACAGCGGAACGCTCCCCGGATATGAAATCGGCTACACGGCCACCGTCAAGTACGCCAGTGGCTCGACGGGCGACGTAGCGGGATATCGTTTCTTCCGACAGATCAGCGATCAGGGTGTCACTCTTGAAATCTTCCTCGAGTGCCATCCGGACAAGCTCACGTCCGCCGATACATGGCACCAGTTCCTGTCCTCAACACGAGTGACGGGACTCGACGCCGGAGCCATGAGATAGATAGGAGGTCCAGCAACGAGTCACAGCGCCTGCATTCCTCTGCCCCCACCACCAGGAGAGCCACATTGCCTCGCCCAGCACAGCACCATCACCAGATGCTCGTCGCCCACACACCCTCCAGAACTCATCGCCTTGCTCTGGGGCTGTGCCTCACAGCCAGCCTGGCACTGAGCGCCTGTGGCCCCGCCCACAAGGGACAGCTGACCGTCGAACCCGCAGGCGCCTCCGCCGAGGCCAGCACCTCCAGCTCGGATACTCCGTCCAGCACACCGAGCCCAACGCCGTCAGAATCACCGTCCTCCACACCTTCCACGGCCGCCACATGGTCTCGACCATCTTTTACCGTCACCAATGAGGACTCCTCCGTCTGGTCCTCAAGCAGCGGCCGCATCCAAAAGTCAGATAACCCCGACATCACGCTCGATGAGTACGTGGTCAACAGCAACCAGGACTGCTTCGGTTATATCGCCACCGACATCAACGAGAGATACTTCATCACCAGAAATGCGATAGGCGACAAAGAGCTTTCCGATATAGCCATCCGGCATCAGCCGAAACTTTTTTCAGACTATCAAATCACGCAAGGGCCGACTGCCGTGGAGGCCGTCCATGACGATAGTGGAACCTTCCCGGGTTACGAAGCCGCTTTCTCCACCACGGCGACGATCTCAGGCACTCCCACTCCTATCGACGGCTATCGCTTCAACAGACGAGTAGGAGAACGAGGGATCGGCGTGGAGGTCATGCTGATGTGCCCCCAAGGCACTCTCATAGGACTGGATCAGTGGCACACGATCCTGGCGGGCATCCGGGTCCAAGGAATCGACGCCGGAGCCATGTGACGCCTTTCAGGGAACGGTCGCGCCCCCTTGAGGGCACTCGTGAGGCGTCTCGCGCACGGACTAGGTGGTGGGGTCAGGAACACGATGTTCCTGACCCCACCACCGTGAGCGCGAGATTAACCGGCGGCCATGTCACCCGACCTGCGCTCGAAGAGCCTTCAGCCTGGCGAGGGTGGAGTCGCGTCCAAGGATCTCCATGGACTCGAACAAGGGCGGAGAGACCTGCCTCCCGGTCACTGCGACGCGCAGCGGACCATAGGCGAGACGCGGTTTGATCCCCTCACCGTCGGGCACGCCCTGCCCCTCGACGATGGCCGCTTTGAGGACATCCTCCAGACGGTCCTTCCCCCACTGCTCGGAGCTGAGCCCTTCCAGAGCACGGATGCCCGCATCCAGCACGTCACCGGCCGAGGCCTTGAGCTTGGCCAGGGCCTTGTCGTCGACGACGAGATCGTCGTCGGACACGAAGAGGAAGCCGAGCATGTCGCGGCTCTCGCGCAGCAGCTGGATCCGCGTCTGAATGAGGGGGGCCGCCGCGTTGAGGATCTCCTGCTCGCGCGCCGTGAGCTTGTCAAAAGCCTCCGCTGAGACCAGTGGCACCTGAGCGGCCTCACCGGTCGGGTCGGGGTAGGCGTCGGCGAGGTAGGGCACCAGCCGGTCCCGGAAGTCGGCCTCCCCCAGTGCACGCACCTGCTCGGCGTTGATGGCCTCGCACTTCTTGGGGTCGAAGCGGGCCGGGTTGGGGTTGACGTCATGGACGTCGAAGGCCTCAATCATCTCTGCGGCCGAGAAGACGTCGCGGTCCGCGCTCAGTGACCACCCCAGGAGGGCCAGGTAGTTGAGGAGGCCCTCGGGGATCATGCCGCGGTAGCGATGGATGAGGAGATTGGACTGGGGGTCCCGCTTGGACAGCTTCCGGTTGCCCTCCCCCATGACGTAGGGCAGGTGCCCGAACTCGGGAATGACCTGAGCCCGACCGATGTCCATGAGGGCCCGGTAGAGAACCACCTGCCGCGGGGTGGAGGACAGCAGGTCCTCACCGCGCAGAACGTGGGTGATGCCCATCGCGGCGTCGTCAACGGGGTTGACCAGCGTGTAGAGGGGCTCACCGCCCGCGCGCACGACGACGTAGTCCGGCACGCTGCCGGCCTTGAAGGTGATGGGGCCGCGGACCAGGTCGGTGAAGGTGATGTCCTCATCCGGCATCCGCATCCGCAGGACGGGCAGGCGCCCCTCAGCGCGGAAGGCGTCCTTCTGCTCCTGGGTCAGCTCGCGGTCGAAGCCGTCGTAACCGAGCTTGGGGTCCTCACCACGCTCACGGTGACGCGCCTCGATCTCCTCAGGGGTGGAGAAGGACTCGTACAGGTAGCCCGCCGCCAGCAGCTCGGCGGCCACCTCCTTGTACAGGTCCATGCGCTGGGACTGACGGTAGGGCTCATGAGGGCCCCCCTTACCCACTCCCTCATCCCAGTCCAGGCCCAACCAGGTCAGGGAGTCCAGGATGGCGTCGAAGGACTCCTCGGAGTCACGGGCGGCGTCGGTGTCCTCGATCCGGAAGACGAAGGTGCCCCCGGTGTGACGGGCGTAGGCCCAGTTGAACAGGCAGGTGCGCACCATACCCACGTGCGGGGTTCCCGTAGGCGAGGGGCAGAAGCGCACGCGAACGGACGATGTGCCCCGTGCCGGGACGTCGGCCGCAGCGGCGGGCTCAGAGCGGAGAGAAGAAGAGTGATC
>CAJZFF010000406.1 GCA_915069725.1 uncultured Actinomyces sp. | reverse complement strand
GGGGCCGCCCGATGCGCTTGGCGGGGTCGGCGATCATCTCGCGGTACTGGGCGATCCAGCCCGGCAGCCGCCCGAGGGCGAACAGGGGCGTGAACATCTTCGTGGGGAAGCCCATCGCCTGGTAGATGAGGCCGGTGTAGAAGTCGACGTTCGGGTAGAGGCTGCGCGAGACGAAGTACTCGTCGCGCAGCGCCGTCTCCTCCAGCTCCATGGCGATCTCGAGCTTGCGGTCGCCGTCGTCGGAGCCCAGACGGGTCAGGACGTCGTGGGCGGTCTCCTTGACGATCGCGGCGCGCGGGTCGTAGTTCTTGTAGACCCGGTGGCCGAAGCCCATGAGCCGGACGCCGTCCTCCTTGTCCTTGACCTTGCGGACGAACTCGGCCGTGCTCATCCCCGAGCTCTGGATCGTGTCCAGCATCCGCAGGACCGCCTCGTTGGCGCCTCCGTGCAGCGGCCCGGACAGGGCGCCCACGCCCGCGGCCACGGAGGCGTACATGTTGGCGTCGGCCGAGCCCACGAGGCGCACGGTGGAGGTCGAGCAGTTCTGCTCGTGGTCGGCGTGCAGGATGAGGAGCATGTCCAGGGCCCGCACCACGGCCGGGTCGATGTCGTAGGACTGGTAGGGCATGCCGAAGGTCAGGCGGATGAAGTCCTCGACGTAGGAGCGCTGCGGGTCGGGGTAGAGCAGCGGCAGACCGATGGCGCGCCGGGCGATGTAGCTGATCATCGTGGGCATCTTGGCCAGCAGCAGCACGGTGGCGAGCTCGCGCTCGTAGGGGTCGTGCGGGTTGAGGGTGTCCTCGTAGTAGGTGGCCAGGCCCGCGATCCCGGCCTGGAGGATCGCCATCGGGTGGCCCGACGAGGGGAAGGAAGTGAAGAAGCCGCGGAAGTCCTCATGCAGGAGCCGGTGGCGCGAGATGCGCCGCTCCATGCGTGCGAAGGACTCGCGGTCGGGCAGATCGCCGTTGATGAGGAGGTAGGCGACCTCCAGGAAGGTCGAGGACTTGGCCAGCTCCTCGATCGGGTAGCCGCGGTAACGCAGGATCCCGGCCGCGCCGTCGATGTAGGTGATCTGCGAGGTGCACGACGCCGTGTTGGTGAAGCCCGGGTCGAGCGTCACCACGCCGGTGGAGCTCAGCAGCTTGGACACGCCCAGGCCGTCAGCGCCGTCGGTCGCCGGGGTGCGCGGCAGCTCGAGGTTGGTGCCGTCAACGGCCAACAGGCCAGGACCACCGACGGCGCTGGGCCGGCTCTGGTCGGGCTGCTCGGCCGCGGTGGGGGTGGGGGTGCTCGTCATCATGCCTCCTGGGGCTCAGGGCCGCACGCATCGCGACGGCGAGACCTGGGCCCACGGGGTTCCGGCGGGCCCAACGACCACTGTACGGGGTGCGCCGTCACAGCGTTGTTTCATGGGCTCATCGCGGGCCACCTGATCGGCCCGGATCAGCCAGGGTCAGCTCACCGAGGGAGGCAACCGGACACCCGCCCGCGCTTGATAAACTTATCAAGCCAGTCGCTCGTTGATAAACTTATCAGCATGAGGACTCCTCTTGACTCGCCGTTCAGCCCAGGCTCAGACACGGTGCCTCTGGTGTGGGCGGGGCGCATCGAGCACCTCAGCGACTGGCGGGACACCCTTCGCCCGCGCCGCACCGCCGGCATCCACGAGCGCGGCCGCACAATCCTGGGGGAAGCCGGCTCCGGAAAGTCCGCGTTGGTGCGCCGGATCGCGAGTGAGGCCTTGGAGGATGGCGACTGGGTCACGCCGCAGCTGCGCATCCCGTCGGGGAGCGACCCCATCAAGCGAGTCGCCTCGGCTCTGCTGACCCTCGCCGGCACGGCGGGTCTGCCAGCAGCCAGGGAGCAGCGCATCGGCGACCTCCTGCGCCGCGTTGAGTCCGTGGCAGCCTCCGGCATCTCCCTGTCCGTGCGCGCCCAGGACGGCCCCGAGCCGTATTCCGCCCTGACTGATCTGCTCATTGAGATCGGCCGTGCGGCCACCAAGCGCCATGCCGTGGTGATGATCCATATCGACGAGGTCCAGAACATCACTGATGAGCACGCGCGCTCCCAGCTGCTCATCGCCCTGGGTGACGCGCTCACTCACGAAGAGCCCACGACCCTTCCCGGCGGACTGAGCGTTGGCTCGGCACTGCCTATCGCCGTCTACCTGACCGGGCTGCCCGAGTTCGCGGACATGGCCGGAGCCCGATCCGGTGCCACCTTCGCGCGTCGCTTCCAGACCACCACGCTGGAGACCATCGACGACGACGACCTCCTGACCGCACTCCACCCCTTCATCAGCCAGGGGTGGCCCATCACCACGGCCGACGGCGGCACAGATCGGATCTTCATGGAGCCCGACGCCCAACGCGCCATCGTCGAGCTCTCCTGCGGAGAGCCATTCCTTTTCCAGCTCGCCGGGCAGTGCGCCTGGCACGCCAGCACTGACAGCATCATCACCGCCGAGCACGTCCGCACCGGATGGAGCAGGCAGGCGGTCCACGAGGCGGAGTCGCATGTGCAGCGCATCCTCGACCGGCTCCCACCACGCGAGAGGGAGTTCGTCGAGGCAATGGCCGAACTCGCACCCGAGGAGCGTTCTCTGACGAACATCGCTAACCGGCTCGGCCACAAGAGGGCTACGGACGCGGGCCCCACCGCGCAGCGGCTCGACCTGACCCGCAGGATCATCCGGCGCGGTAGGCCCTACCGATTCCAACACCGCGCCGTCGGGGCCTATCTCACCTCCGAGTGGCCCGAGGTCGGCTGACCGGGACCGGTCGGCCTCAGCCGGCGAAGAGGGCAGCGGCCTCAGGCGAGCGCAGGCGCGCGGCGGCGGCAG
>CAJZFF010000405.1 GCA_915069725.1 uncultured Actinomyces sp. | reverse complement strand
CGCGCCGCGGCCACGGCGGAGTCGACTCCACCGGACAGGGCGGCCAGGACGCGCACGAGGATCTCCTTCAGGCAGACGGGTAGCCGTTGCTACGGCCGTGGCAGGCTACCGCAGGTCGGTGGCGGCCAGGCAACCGGAGGAGCCCGGGGACCTCGTGGCGCCCGGCATAGACGGCGCTGAGGGAGGAGATGTCATACCTGACGAGTGCGGCACTGGCACCGGCGGCTTCGCCCAGACCCTACGCGATCAGCGTTGATGCTCAGGGTTCTTCCTTTTCCGTCGGGGGAGTGCAAGCGCATTCTCAGCGTGGCGGGTGAGCATGCGACGGTAGGTCCAGGCATGTTCCAGCAGCCTGCCCAGCGGTGTCATGCTGTTCGTCGGGCTCGACTCGACAAAGGCGTGGCGGCAGTCCGCGTCAGTGTGCTCATGCCTCATCGTTCACGAAAGGAGCTGCGATGTCCGATGCGTGGTTGGCCTTCTTGGTTATTTTCGCCATGCTGATGGCGATCTGGCGGATAGCAGACAGTCGAGAGCGTCCGATGACGAAGAGCGAGCAGGAACGCATGTTCTTCCGGCAGACCTACAGCCTGTCGATCGATCGCATGCTCTCGGAGAGCCCGCTGGATCGGGACGAGGTACGGCGCCTGCGTGACTCCGGGAGAAGCGACGGGAGTGCGCGAGCCATCAGGTACGTCCAAGAATGGGACCCCGTTCCTCGGGAGATCGCCGCCCAGTTCGTCGACCGCCTGTGAGAGGGGCTGCGTGCTGGATCGAGAACTGCGTTCTCCGCCCAGGACGTACTTTTCCCCCAAAAGACTGCTGACGGACACCAGTCGTGTGGGGGACAACGCAGTCCTCGGTCACCAAGTGCGTCCCCGATGACCAAGAACTCGGGGCCCAGAGGGGATAGCCGGCTGTCTGGCGCTGCTGCGTGGCCGTTGAGGGACGCTCAACGGGCGGCGAACTCATGGCCGGCGCGCATGAGGGTCCTGAGCCAGTCGCTCTGCGCGGCCTCCATCGTCTTGACGACGACGTGGTGGTTCCACCTGTTGGCACTGACCTGGTCGACGCGGTGGAAGTGCGGGTCCTCCACGGGGCGGTCGAGCCTCACGTTGAGGAACAGGGTGCCGTCGCCCGTCCTCTCATAGGCCCAGACCCACAGGAACTTCCGGTTGACGGAGAAGCTCACCTGGGCCGTCAGGTGCTTCGTGACGGAGCCGAGCGAGAGGACGTAGGACTCGATCGCCGCGTACATGGCGGCCGATGCCGGCTTGCCGCTGAAGTCGCCGATCATCTTGTTCGAGGCGGTTGGCATGCGGTGCTCCTCGTGAGTCGTCGGACTGGATACGCGTTATAGGCGTGCCCTGGCCGCCTTGTGTGTCACCTTCCAGGCTCGCCTGGCTCCCTCCAGGGCGGCGGGCAGGGCGGCGAGCAGGCGCTCGACGTCGTCGGGGCCCGTCTCCCGGCCCAGGGAGCAGCGCAGCGTGGAGCGGGCCGGCCCCTCCTCGAAGCCCATCGCCAGGAGCACGTGGCTCGGCTGAGCGACCCCGGCATGGCAGGCCGAACCCGCTGACGCGTCAATCCCCGCCAGGTCCAGGGCCATGAGCAGTGCCTCGACGTCGGCCTCCTCGAACCACAGGTGCGCCGTGGAGGCCACATGATCGGCGTCCTCGGGCAGCGTGGCGTGAACCCCCGGAAGCGCCCCGGCACCCTCCAGGAGTCGGCGCCGCAGCACCGCCAGCCGGGCCTCCTGCTCCTCCTGCTCGGCGACCGCAAGCTCCACCGCCAGGGCCAGCGCCCGGGCCGCCACCACGTCCTGAGTGCCCGAGCGGAGTCCCCGCTCCTGACGGCCCCCGCCCGTAGCCGGCGTCAACGTCAGATCGCGGCGAACCACCAGGGCCCCCACGCCCACCGGCGCCCCCAGCTTGTGGCCGCTCAGACTCATCGCATCCAGGCCCCAGCCATGGAAGTCCACCGGAACCTTCCCCAGCGCCGCAACCACGTCGGAGTGGACGGGCACGTACCCGCTCTCGCCGGGACGCCCGCCGCCACTGGCCTCCCGCACGCGCGCCACCAGCGCCGCCATGTCCTGCACCACGCCGGTCTCATTGTTCGCCGTCATCACCGACACCAGGGACGCGGGGGAGTGGCCGGTACTGCCCGCCGGCGCCAGCGCCTGATCCACCGAGTCGAGCTCGACCCGCCCGGCGTCGTCAACCTCCAGCAGGCTCAGCCCCGCCCCCAGCTGGTCCACGGCGGTACGCGCCGAGTCCAGAACCGCCGGGTGCTCAATCGGAGAGACCACCAGCCTCCCGCCCGGCACCGCTCGCGCCCGCCCCGAGACCACCAGGGCATCGGCCTCAGTCCCACCGGAGGTCAGCAGCACCTCATGCGCATCCACCCCCAGGGCACTGGCCAGGCGGGCACGGGCCTGCGCCAGCAGTGCCCCCATCCGCCGGCCCGCGGTGTGCTGCGCACTCGGATTTGCCCAGCCCCCGAGCCCACTGGCCAGGTCCTCGGCGACCTGCTGGGCGACCTCGGGACGGACCGGGGCCGAGGCGGCATGATCGAGGTAGGTGCGCACGCCCCCAGCCTAGAGGGCGGCACCGGCGACCAGCATGGTCCGCACGCGGCCTCCGCGCCGCACGCACACCGCCCGCCTTCTCGCAGAACGCCTCGCCCCTCGCCCCGGCAGCCGCCGAGTCCCATACTCATCTCCTATCGGTATGGGCGTGCCCATGTGCGCCTCGAAGCAGGGGGTGGGAGAGTGATCCCATGCGCACCGACCAGCTCGCCCTGTCCCGCTCCGCCATCGACCGCGACGCCGAGCGGCGCAGCGAGCCCGGG
>CAJZFF010000404.1 GCA_915069725.1 uncultured Actinomyces sp. | reverse complement strand
CGGGCGGAGAGCTCACTGGCTGCGAACTGGACCAGTGGGGTGGCGGGCAGGGACTGGGCCATGACGGCGCGGTCGCTGAGCGGCTCGCCCCAGGCGGCCAGGCGGGTGACCGCGGCGATCCCGTCGGGGTCGATGCGCACCTCAGTCAGCCCGATCTGGGCGAGGAAGGCGGTCAGCGTCGTGGAGAAGCACTCGTAGCCGTCGGCGTAGAGGTGGGTGCCGGTCTCGTTGACGGTGACCGCGATCGTGTGGGGGCGGCCGTCATCCAGGCCCAGGGCGTCCTCGGCGTCGAGGACCCGGCGCTGAATACCGCCCGCACTCCCGGCTCCGGGGGCCTCCTCCGGACGGCCGACCGCGCCGAGGACCTGCTCGCCGTCGAGGCGGCCGGCGCGCAGGGACAGGGTGATCCGCCCGTTGGTGCCGGTGAACGCAATGAGGGTGGCGTCGGCGCGGGCGGCGATGTCGAGAAGGATCGTGCCGCGCCCGCAGGCGGCCAGGGCGGCGACATCCTCCTCGCTGAGGCTCAGGGGGGAGGTCTCGGATGCGATGAGGTCGAAGAGCATGGGGAGTTCCTTCGTGCCGGCAGCGGCTGCCCGCCGGCGCTGGACGACCGGCAGTGCCGTGCGCGACGGTGCGCCACCGCACATCCAGTCATATGATGTCTGATGTATCGCGCACTGTAGCACGATCCCTGAACCTCAAGGAGACCACATGTCCGCCACCTCAGAGAATCGGACTGACACACCCGCCCAGTCCCGCACCGTGCCCTTCGTCGTCGGCGCCTACCCCATGCTTCCGCCCGACGACGAGGACCGCAGCGGTGCCGCCGCCCTGTACGCCGCGCTGGCCGACCTCGGCTGGGTCGACGGCATCGAGCTGCCCTTCCGGGAGGCCCTGGACGCGCCCGAGCCGTGGCTGGCCGAGCAGCTGGCCGGGCGCTTCGACCAGTGCGTCATCACGGCGATCCCGGGAACTATGGGGCGCGCCGGAGCCAATCCCGTCTTCGGCCTGGCCTCCCCCGACGACGACGGACGCGCTCAGGCGCTGGCCTACACCCGCTTGCTGCTGGAGGCCGTCGACCGCCTGCACGAGGCTGCGGGCGAGCAGCTCGTCACCCGGGTGGAGCTGCACTCGGCGCCGCACCACCAGGCCACCCCCGAGGCCTTCCGCGTCTCCTTGAGCGAGCTGAGCGAGGACTTCGCCTCCCGCGGCCTGGGGATGATCGTGGAGCACTGCGACGCCGAGGGCGGCGTGGGCCCCTCGGAGAAGGCCTTCCTGACGCTGGCCCAGGAGATCGCCGCCTGCCGGGACACCGCGGCACTCATCACCGTCAACTGGGGCCGCTCGGTCATCGAGACCCACGACCCGGCCACCCCGGAGAGCCACGTGCGCGAGCTCGTGGGGGCAGGCCTGCTGGGCGGCGTCATGATCTCGGGCGCCGGACCGGAGGAGACGCAGTGGGCCTGGGCGTGGGCCGACGCGCACCTGCCGCTGGCCGAGCACGAGCCGACCAGCTGGCTCACCCCACAGCGGGTGGCCGCCACGATGCGGGCCGCCGACGGCGCCCAGGTCTACGAGGGTCTCAAGATCAACACCCCGGCGAGCGCCTCCCTGGAGGACAAGCTCGCCTGGGTGCGCCGTGTCCGCGAGACCATGCTCGGTGCCTAAGACCCACTGTTCCGAGCCCGGCTCCTCCACGCCCGGCCTCTGACGGCGTTCGGCCCGCTCCCCTGGTGGGGAGCGGGCCGAACGCTATACGAGCCTGAGGCCCCGTGGGCCAGGTGAGGGCTCGATCAGAACTCGACGTCCTCGCTGCTGGAGAAGCCGGTGCGGAAGTCGTCGGAGAAGTCCGCACGCAGGTCCCCGCCGAAGTGGAAGTCGTCCAGGGCGACGGACTCGCCGAAGACGCCGTCTCCCAGGTCCACGCGGGAGAAGACCTCCGCCTTGACCTCCTCGGTGGGCTCGACCTCGATGTCCGAGTAGCGGGCCAGGCCCGTACCGGCGGGGATGAGCTTACCGAGGATGACGTTCTCCTTGAGGCCCAGCAGCGGGTCGGACTTGCCGTTCATGGCGGCCTCGGTGAGCACGCGCGTGGTCTCCTGGAAGGAGGCGGCGCTCAGCCAGGAGTCCGTGGCCAGCGAGGCCTTGGTGATTCCCATGAGCTCGGTACGGCCGGTGGCGGTCTTGCCGCCCTCGGCCATGACCCGGCGGTTCTCGGCGCGGTAGTGCATGACGTCCACGAGGTCGCCCTGGAGGAGGCGGGTGTCCCCGGAGTCCAGCACGGTCACGCGGCGCAGCATCTGGCGCACGATGACCTCGATGTGCTTGGAGTGGATGTCCACGCCCTGGGAGCGGTAGACCTCCTGGACCTCCTCGACGAGGTGGCGCTGGGTGGCGGCCACCGAGCGCAGGCGCAGGACCTTCTTGGGGTCGACCGGCCCCTCGGTGAGGGCGTCGCCCGGCTCCACGTGATCGCCGTCGGTCACCAGCAGGCGCTGGCAACTGGACACCGGCGGGTTGGATACCCCGCTCGATGTGCTGCGGCTGCTTGATTACAAGCTGCTCGCGCCGGAAAAAATTATCGACACTCTCAATGAGTTGCGCATCAAGGGCAACCAGGCCGTGCATGACCTGCACGAAGACCCCGCCGACGCGGCGGCCAACCTGCAACACGCCGAGACGGTGGCGCAGTGGCTCTACGATACTTTCATCCTGCCGGAGCAGTTGATTGCCGAACGCGCCCGGCGCGAAGCCGAAGACCAGGCCGCCCATGCGGCGGCAAAGGAGCGCGCCGCGCTGGAAGCGAAAGAGCTCGCCAAATTCCTTGCCGAGGAAGAGAAACAGGCGGCGAAAGCGCAA
>CAJZFF010000403.1 GCA_915069725.1 uncultured Actinomyces sp. | reverse complement strand
TGCGGACCTGCCCGAGGCGGCCGCGAGCGCCGGGGCCGCCGCCCGTGAGGAGGCAGAGAGGGTGGATCCCGTCATCCAGGCCTTCGGCCGCACCCTGGCCCGCGTCCTCGTGCGCAACGTGCGCGCCCGCCGCCTGGCGCGTTGAACCGGCCTGCTCACCGCCGTCGGGCTCACCGAGGCCCGGCGGCCTCCGTGCGGGTCCGGCGCCAGCGGGCGAGCAGGACCAGGAAGAAGGCGATCTGCAGGCCGAACACCCCCGCGTCGCCGACGATGAGCATGCCCATCCGGAGTGGGGACATGTCGCTGCCCACAAGGCTCATGTGCATGGGGACGAAGTAGGCGAGGAGCATGGCGCTCGTAATGATGAGTACGAGGAACTGCTGACGCAGTGACAAGGGGGACTTGCCCCGGGTGGCGAGTCGGTGACGTTCATGTGACATGGTTCATGCCTCCTCGGCGTCGATGATGGCGTATGCGTATCCCTGCTCGGCCAGGAATCGTTGGCGGTGGGCTGCGTACTCCTGGTCGGCGGTGTCGCGGGCGACGACCGTGTAGAAGTGGGCCTGGCGGCCGTCCTCCTTGGGGCGCACGATCCGCCCGAGCCGCTGGGCCTCCTCCTGGCGTGAGCCGAAGGAGCCCGAGACCTGGACGGCCACGCTCGCCCCGGGCAGGTCGATGGAGAAGTTCGCGACCTTGGAGACCACGAGCGTGCGGATCTCCCCGCAGCGGAAGGCGTCGTAGAGGCGCTGGCGCTCGCGCACCGTCGTCGCCCCGGTGATGACGGGGGCGTCCAGGTGCTCGGCGATCTCGGTGAGCTGGTCCACGTACTGGCCGATGACCAGGGCCGACTCGCCCTCGTGGCGGGCCAGGAGAGCCTCGATGATCGGCAGCTTGCGCGGTGAGCAGGCGGCCAGGCGGTAGCGCTCGTCGGGCTCGGCGGTTGCATAGGCCATGCGCTCACCGGCGTCGAGGGTCAGGCGCACCTCGGTGCAGATCGCCGGGGCGATCCAGCCCTGGTTCTCCAGGTCCTTCCAGGGGGCGTCGTAGCGCTTGGGGCCGATGAGGCTGAAGACCTCGTCCTCGCGGCCGTCCTCGCGCACGAGGGTCGCGGTCAGGCCCAGGCGGCGGCGCGCCTGCAGGTCCGCGGTCATCCGGAAGATCGGGGCGGGCAGGAGGTGGACCTCGTCGTAGACGATGAGCCCCCAGTCGTGGGAGTCCAGCAGGTCCAGGTGCGGGTAGACGCCCTTCCGGCGGGTGGTCAGGACCTGGTAGGTGGCGATCGTGACGGGGCGGACCTCCTTGCGCGAGCCGGAGTACTCGCCGATCTCCTCCTCGGTCAGGGTGGTGAAGCGGATGAGCTCTTCCTTCCACTGGCGCGCCGAGACCGCGTTGGTGACCAGGATGAGCGTCGTCGTCGAACTCTTGGCCATGGAGGCGGCGCCCACGAGGGTCTTGCCGGCCCCGCAGGGCAGCACGACCACGCCCGAGCCCCCAGCCCAGAAGCTCTCCACCGCCTCGCTCTGGTAGGGGCGCAGCTGGAAGGTGTCGGGGGAGTCGGTCAGGGTGATGGGGTGGGCCTCGCCGTCGACGTAGCCGGCCAGGTCCTCGGCCGGCCAGCCCAGTTTGATGAGCACCTGCTTGAGGTGACCGCGCTCGGAGGGGTGGACGACGACGTCGGCCTCCCCGAGCCGGGTCCCCAGCAGGCCCTTGGTGCGCTTGGAGCGCATGACCTCCTCCAGGACCGGCACGTCGGTGGCGTGCAGGACCAGGCCGTGGGCGGGGTCGGTGAGCAGCTGGACGCGGCCGTAGCGGCTCATCGTCTCGGCGATCTCGGTGAGCAGGGCGTGCGGCACCGGGAAGCGCGAGTAGGTGATGAGGGTGTGGACGACCGTCTCCGCGTCCAGGCCCGCGGCGCGCGCGTTCCACAGGGCCAGCGGCGTGATCCGATAGGTGTGGATGTGCTCGGGGGCGCGCTCCAGCTCGGCGAAGGCGGCGATGGCGCGGCGGGCCTGCCCGGCCTGGGGGTGGGCCACTTCCAGGAGGACGGACTTGTCGGACTGGACGATGAGCGGGCCGTCGGGGGCCGACGGCGCCGAGGACGCAGGGTCGCTGGGCGTAGCGGACATGGGCGGGAGTATCCCAAGTCGGGGCGCCGCGGCGCCGTGACGGAGGAGACGTTCCTCTTCCAGCGGGAGGCGCTACAAGGGGCCAGAAACGGTGACATCTGCGGGCTCGTGTCCATATCGGTGACAAAGGCGCGAGTTGGACTCCATCCTGCGAAAGAAAACCGCATGATTCTGCGGTTCGCGTTGCTGGCCTCAGGGGCGGTCGGGTCCCTTTGTCACCGATGTGGACACCGGCGCCCTCCCCGAGGGCCGGGCAGGTCTCCTTCTATAGGATGAGGTATCCAATCGAGCGGACTGTTTAGGGTGGCGGCATGAACAACGAGCTCAATCAGACTGGAGGCGACCACGAGGACTCCGACGCCGGTCAGCGCGGCCGCAGGGCTGGCTGGTCGGAGGTCATCGAGGAGGCGTTCAAGCCGGCTCAGGGGCCGGCTACGCCGTGGTTCTGGCCCATGGTCTACGGCACCATGCTGGGAGTCGCGATGGGTGTGGCGGCACCAGGGCCCTGGTTCCTGTGGCTGCCGGTGGGGTGGGCGATGGGCCTGTCCCTCGGAGCCGTCTTCAAGACGAGTGAGAAATCGGAGTCCTCCGAGGAGGCCGGGGGAGAGTAACTGGCACTGCTAGTTGGCGCCGATCCCCGCTTGTAGGCCGGCCTTCTCACCCCGCCCACTCTGTCAGCGAGTGGGCGGGGGCGTATTTTGGTGCGGATGAGCCCTTCCGCCTCCACCCAGGACC
>CAJZFF010000402.1 GCA_915069725.1 uncultured Actinomyces sp. | reverse complement strand
CGTCGCCGGCAGCGGCGTCGCCCGCTCCGACGGCACCCCCGGCCAAGCAGCGGCGCTGGCGCGACGACCTGCACCTGGCGCACACGATCGCCAACAAGGTGGACAGCCTCACCCAGGCCCGTTTCGACGCCGGCAACTTCACCGTGGAGACCAAGTCGGACCTCACGCCGGTCACCGAGGCCGACAAGGAGGCCGAGCGCGTCATCCGCGAGCAGCTGGGACGGGCGCGCGGGCGCGACTCCGTCCTGGGCGAGGAGCTGCCCACCACCGGTCACTCCTCGCGCCAGTGGGTCATCGACCCGATCGACGGGACCAAGAACTTCGTGCGGGGCGTGCCGGTGTGGGCCACGCTCATCGGCCTCATCGAGGACGGCCAGTGCGTCGTCGGGCTGGTCTCCGCACCCGCGCTGGGGAGGCGCTGGTGGGCCGTGTCCGGCGGAGGGGCCTGGACCGGGCGCTCCCTGAGCTCGGCGCGGCGGCTGTCGGTGTCCGGCGTCGACGACCTCTCCCGGGCCTCGATGTCCTACTCCTCGCTGTCGGGGTGGGCCCAGACCAAGCGACTGCGCGGGATGCTGGGACTCATGCAGTCGTGCTGGCGCACCCGCGCCTACGGGGACTTCTGGTCCTACATGCTCGTGGCCGAGGGCGCCGTCGACCTGGCCGCCGAGCCCGAGCTCGAGCTCTACGACATGGCGGCGCTCGTGCCCGTGGTCACCGAGGCGGGCGGGCGCTTCACCTCCCTCGACGGCGAGCCCGGACCCTTCGGGGGCAACGCGGTGGCCACGAACTCGCTGCTGCACGACGTCGCCCTGCACCACCTGAGCGCCGAGACGGACTGAGCAGGCCCGCTTGAGCCGCAACCCCATCTGCTGGACATCAGTGCACCCCGAAGTTATAAAAGATCTAAAAGATCTAAAACGCGCAAAAGTGGAGACGATCACACATGGCCAACCCCTTCAAACCGACAGCGGGCGCAACGCCTCCGTTGCTTGTTGGCCGCAACCGCGTCATTGAGGAGTTTCTGGAAAGCCTCGACGACGGCCCCGGAGCGCCTGGACTCCTGGAGATCATCACTGGCGCCAGGGGCGTCGGGAAGACCGTCATGCTCACCGCTCTGGGAGACTCGGCACGAGAGCGCGGCTGGGTGGTCGTTGATGAGACCGCACGCGAGGGGCTCATGGACCGACTCGCCGCCGAGTTCACTCGCCAGCTGTCGCAGCTCGCCGGCAAGGAGCGCTCACGGTTGACCTCCTTGAGCCTGAGCACACCGCTTGGTGGCGGTAGCGCGACACTCGAGCATGCGCCCACTCCTGAGCCCTCCTGGCGGCAGAAGGCGCGAGCACTGACCCAGTGGCTCGCGGGACACGGCACCGGTCTGCTGCTCACGATCGACGAAGTACACGCCATTCCGCGCGAGGAGCTGCGAGCACTGTCCGCAGAGGTACAGCACCTCATTCGTGAGGGGGCTCCTATCGGCCTGCTCATGGCAGGCCTCCCCAAGGCCGTTGAGGAGCTCCTCAATGACGACATCACCACCTTCCTGCGCCGGGCCGAGCGGATCGAGCTCGGCGAGGTGGCCATCGACGACGTCTGTGACGCCTTGAAGTCGACCTTCGACGCGGGCGAGAAGGCGCTGAGCAACGACCTGGCTCAGGAGTGCGCGAACGCGACCGGCGGCTACCCATTCATGATCCAGCTCGTGGGGTATCAGGTGTGGAAACACAGCGGCGATGGCCCAGTGACCCAGCCAGCAGTCGCCGCGGGAACGACCGCCGCCCGACTGCGCCTCGGCAACCTGGTGCACGCTCCGGCGCTGCGCGACCTGTCCGACGTCGACCGCACGATGCTCGTGTGCATGGCCAAGGACGACGGCCCGTCACAGATCGCTGACATCGCCGAACGCATGGACCGCCCCGTCAACTACGTGTCGGTCTACCGCAACCGGCTGCTCGCCGCCGGAATCATCAAGACTGCCGGCTATGGCAAGGTCGACTTCGCCGCTCCCTATCTGCGCGAGTACCTGCGCGAGCACGCAGCGCACCTCGTCATGGAGTGAGTCGCAACCGCCAACGGCCACCCCTCGGCCACACGCCGAGGTCGCACGGGCTGGACTTGTCCCGCATCCGACGTTATAAAAGGGATACAAACTGATATGCGGCCGCAGAGTTGGGCCTTTGCCCCGGTGTCGCCGCGCGGCTGAACCGCCACCGCTGCGGCGGGTACCACAGTGACCCGGCCGTTTCCCCACCCCGTGCGCCGGTAACCTGCCGTGAGTCCACCATCCATCCACCCCAGGAGTCCCTTTGAACTGGCTGCACGCCGTCCTCCTCGGCATCGTCGAGGGCATCACCGAGTTCCTCCCGGTGTCCTCCACCGGGCACCTCAACATTGTCGAGAAGCTGCTCGGCTACGAGATCAACTCCGCGGGCACGACCGCATTCACCGCTGTCATCCAGGTGGGTGCGATCCTCGCGGCCATCATCTACTTCTGGGCCGACATCGTCCGCATCGTCACCGCCTGGTTCAGGGGACTGAGCAACCAGCACGCCCGCCAGGACCCCGACTACACACTCGGCTGGGGCATCATCCTGGGATCGATCCCGGTGGCCGCCGTCGGACTGCTGTTCAAGGACTTCATCGAGGGGCCAGTCCGCTCCCTGTGGGTGATCGCCGGGGCCCTCATCATCTGGTCGGGGGCCATGTGGCTGGCCGACCACCAGCAGAACCTCACCAAGGGCATGAAGGACGTGACCGTCAAGGATGCCCTCATCATCGGTGCATTCCAGGCCCTGGCCCCGGTGTTCCCCGGTATCTCCCGCTCCGGGGCGACGATCTCCGCCGGCCTCTTCCTCAAGTTCGACCGGGTGACGGCCACGCGCC
>CAJZFF010000401.1 GCA_915069725.1 uncultured Actinomyces sp. | reverse complement strand
CTGAGCCCGGCGGTGGGGCCGTAGTCGTATCCCTCGGTGGGGAGGGCCTCAGGCATTTGGGAGGCCGCGGGTGCCTCGACGCCGTCGAGGTAGACGCGCCCGGTGCGCGGGTCGGTCCAGGGCTCGCCCGAGGCCTCGGCGCGCTCCTTGTCCCGCAGCTCTCGGCGAGTCAGCCGTCGGTCGGGATCGTCCACCTGAGGGATGCCCTCGGTGGAGACCGAGTCGGCGTTGGCGATGCGGGCCGCCCGCTCGGCCGAACGGGTACGCCGATCGACATTGGCGCGGCGCAGCTGGAGGTCGATGAAGAACAGGAAGGCTCCTACGAGCACGAAGACGCCGCCCAGAACCAGTCCCCCGTAGAAGTACCAGGGCGTCTCCACCTGGCGCTTCCAGCTGATGGTCAGGCCGGGAGCCGGAGCCTTGCCGTCGGTCATGGCCATGACGACGATCTGCTCGTCGAGGTTCTTGTGCGGCAGCATGGCGCGGTCGGCGTCCTTGCCGGTGTTGAAGGTGACTGACGAGCCGCCGGTCTTCTCCCCCAGCCAGATGTCGGAGCCCGAGGCGGTCACGCCCTTGGCCTTGCGCTCCGAGCACTTCGAGCCGCCGGCCTGCGCGGAGGCGGAGGGCTGAGCGGAGGGCGCCGCGGAAGGAGCGGGAGCGGCGTTGGCCGGCGGGCAGTACTGGGTCTCGTCCTTGGAGGCCAGGGTCCCGGCGTCGGCGTCGATGCTGGTGATCGCCGTGTAGGGCAGCGCATTGTTGGCGTCGGGGCTCATCCAGGCGTCGAGATCGGCCGCCCTGGCCACGAAGAGGTGGACGTCCTTGCCGTCGGAGGAGCTCGCCGTCACGGTGACGTCGGACTCCGCACCACTGAGAACCCCGGGGGCTGTGATGACGTAGGGCTGAGAAGGGCCGGAGGCGAGCTTCGCCTCGACCTTGGAGCCGGGTTTCCAGATGGTGGCCGAGCAAACGGCCAGGGCGACGAGGACCAGCCCGAGGACGGTCACCACCACGCTCAAGATACGTCGACTCACGACGCGGGTCTCCTATGTTCGCGGACACGGTTCGACGACGGCCGGCTACGGAGCCGGGTATCGCTGCGAGCGCTCACCGTGCGCCCGCCTGGGGACCAGAATCGCATGACGGACCCTGCGACCGCACCGACCTCGGCGCAAGATCACAACCAGACACGCGCTGAGCGAAGCGATATCTCCCGGAATTCCGCCAGCAGAAAGGGTCTCGGCGACCCCGCGAGCAGCGCGATGGTCTCGAAGCGGACACGAGGGAAGGCGCGGAGAATCGCGCACGTGAGATCGGAAGTCTCCGGAGAACCCACCAGCGCATCCATCCGCCACCCCTCCCGGGCGGTCGGGAGCCCAACCACCCCAGGCCTTCTGTGCGCATGGTCACACTTTCGTGGTGGCCGTCCCGATCACACCCAATCGTTAGGCTTGCCCTGGTGGTGAGCGTCCCCGGCTCGCCAGGAGGAGGAACCCGACGTGGCTGAGGAATACAGCGAGTTTGCCATCACGATGCGCGGCTACGACCGTGCTCAGGTCGACCGGAAGCTGGAGCAGCTCTCGCGCCAGCTGGCCGATGCCCGTCGCGAGGTGGCCAGCCTCGACCAGCGCGCCATGACGCTGGCCGGTGAGCTGGCCGACGCCCAGCGCCGGCTGCGGGAGTCCGACAAGCCGACCTACGCCGGCCTGGGCTCACGGATCGAACAGCTGCTGCGCAGCGCCGAGGAGCAGAGCGCCTCCGTCCTGTCCAAGGCCAACGCCGAGGCCGACGCCCTGCTGACCCGAACCCGGACCAACGCCAAGAACCTCTCCGAGCGCAGCGCCTCGGAGGCGGCGACCCTGCTCGCCGACGCCCGCCGCGAGGCCAGCGAGCTGCGCTCCCGCTCCCAGGGGGAGGCCTCGACCGCCCTGGCCAACGCCGAGGCCCGCGCCCAGGAGCTGGTCTCCTCCGCCTCGCGCAAGGCCGCCCAGATCTCCGCCGACGCCGAGGCGGCCGTCACCGAGATGCGCGCCAGCGCGGAGCGTGAGGCGGCACTGGTCCTGTCCCAGGCGCGCAAGCAGGCCGCCGAGATCGCCATCACCTCCGAGCGCGACGCCACCGCCAACCGCGAGGCGGCCGCGGCCGAGGCCGACGAGCTGCACAAGACCTCCACGGCGAAGGCCGAGGAGATCCTCTCGGCCGCCAAGCAGGAGGCCGAGCTGACCGTCGGCAAGGCGAAGCGCGAGGCCGAGGAGATCCTCACCTCGGCGCGCAACGAGTCCGAGACACTGCGCCGCTCGGCCACCGACGAGGCCGCCGCCGCCCGTTCCGAGGCCACCGAGCTGCGCCAGCAGGCAACCCTGGAGATCGCCGCGGCGCACGAGCAGGCCGCTCAGGAGGACTCCGACGCCCACGAGGCCACGCGCGAGCGCATCCGGGAGATGCAGGAGCAGGCCCAGGTCCAGGCCCAGGAGGCCGAGGAGCGCCTGCAGGAGGCGTTGTCCCGGGCCGAGGAGGTCCGCGCCCGCACCGACGCCGAGGCCCGCAAGCGTCAGGAGGAGGCGGTCGCCCAGGCCGAGGAGACCCTGGCACAGGCCCGGATCGAGGCCGAGCAGATCATCAGCGACGCCCGAGCCGACGCCGACGTCACCGCCCAGGTGGCCGCCCGTCAGCTCCAGGAGCTCGAGCGCCAGCGCGACTCGGTCGCCGCCTACCTCACCGAGATGCGCGGCGTCCTGGGAGGCGCGCTGCCCCAGGCCCCCTCCTTCAGCGACCACGTCGCAGCCCTGCCTCAGGAGGCGAGTCCGGCCCCGGCGGCCGAGGAGACCTCCGCGCAGTCGGCAGAGCCGGCGGCCACCGGCAGCGCAGGCAGTCCGCGCTCGGCC
>CAJZFF010000400.1 GCA_915069725.1 uncultured Actinomyces sp. | reverse complement strand
CAGTGGACGTGCGTCCCAGGTGCGTGCGGAAGTCTAACCCAGACTCCGGCCGTCTACGCAAATCGGCCTGCGGAGGGTCCTCGCGAACCGCGTCGGCCACGCCTTCGCCCACTACACTCGCCAACGGATTCCCTGACGTCTTCATAGGTGTGGTGAGCGCATGACTGATCCCTTCAACCCTCACGAGGCCACTGATCCGACTGGGCTCACTGCGAGTCCTCGCCCGGACGTGCCGGCGCTGCCCGCGGGGTCCGCCCCCACGGACTACCCGTCAGGCGGGTACCCGCCCTATGGCGGCCCTTACGACTCCGGAGCCCAACCGGGGTATGACCCGCAGGGGGCCTACGCGCCCCCTCCCGGTTACGGCATGCCTCCTGGGTACAGTGCGCCTCCCGGCTATGGCCCCGTTCCCGCTTACGGTCCTCCCGGCTACCCGAGCAAGTCCAAGGTGGCCGCAGGCATCCTGGCGCTGTTCCTCGGCACCCTCGGGATCCACAACTTCTACCTGGGCTACACGGGCAAGGCGCTCTTCCAGCTCCTGGGCACGCTCTTGAGCTGCGGGTTCCTGGCGCTTCCGATTGCCATCTGGGCCTTCATCGAGGGCATCCTCATTCTGGTGGCCCGCCCCGGCGAGGCGCCGTGGGGCGTTGACGCCTCCGGCATGCCGCTGAGCGGCTGAGGCGCGCTCCGGTCCTCCCGGATCCCCCAGGGCCGGAATCCGTGTGACGCCTCCGGGAGGACCTGGCACAATCGGGCCCGTGCTGCTCTCAGACCGCGATATCCGCACCGAGCTCGACGCCGGACGGGTCGTCCTCGACCCCTACGATCCCGAGATGATTCAGCCGGCCTCCATCGATGTGCGCCTGGACCGCTGGTTCCGTCTCTTCGACAACCACCGCTACCCGGTCATCGACCCGGCCGCCGACCAGGAGGGGCTGACCCACCTCGTCGACGTCGGGGCCGACGAGCCCTTCGTCCTGCACCCCGGGGAGTTCGTCCTGGGCGCCACCTACGAGCGCATCACCCTGCCCGACGACGTCGCCGCCCGCCTAGAGGGCAAGTCGAGCCTGGGGCGCCTGGGGCTGCTGACCCACTCCACCGCCGGATTCATCGACCCGGGCTTCACGGGGCACGTCACCCTGGAGCTGTCCAACACGGCCACCATGCCCATCAAGCTCTGGCCGGGGATGAAGGTGGGGCAGCTGTGCTTCTTCCGCCTGTCCAGCCCCGCCCAGGCCCCCTACGGCTCGGGCGCCACCGGCTCGCGCTACCAGGGCCAGCGCGGACCGACGGCCTCCCGCTCCCACCAGTCCTTCCACCGCACCCGCATCCCCGACACCCCGGCGGCCCCCGCCGACGGCGCCGCTCCCATCTCCCAGGAGAAGCACCTATGAGCGACTCGACCGACTTCGCCGTCTCCCTGCCCACCGACACCGGCACTTTCACCGCCGCCTCCATGCTGCCGGTCGGGCTGCTGGACACCAACCACGTCCTGCTCCTGGCCGACGACGTCGCCCCCGACGAGGTTGAGGCCCTGGCCCTGTCCCAGGACATCCAGTCCGGCTGGGTGGGGGTCTCCAGCCTCCAGCTCTTCCCCGGGGTCTCCCTGCTGGGGCCCTGGAAGGTCGATGCCGAGATGCGCGGCCTCCTGGGGGCGCCGGAGTGGACCACGCAGCTGATGATCCTGGACTGCCCCCGCATCCGTGCCGGCGCCCTGCCGGCGGAGCTCGCCGGCCTGGACCCGCTCTCCGACGCCTTCCCCCACGCCCAGCCCACGGGGGCCGAGCTGGTGGCCCTCACCCGACTGCGCGCCATCGCCCGACGCCTGGCCGGGGCCCTGCGGCTCATTCCCGGAGGGGACAACGAGGACCCGGTGCTGGTCGAGCCCAGCCCGGAGGTCTCGGCCTCCCTGACCGTCTATGCCCCGGTGTGGCTCGGCCCGGAGGACCTGGTGGCCGTCCTGCAGCCCGTGGCCCCCGAGGTGAGCGCCGCGCTGGAGGCCGTTCAGCCCCGCGGCGCCGTCGGGCTGGACGCCATCGACCCCGAACAGCTGGAGAGCCTCGTCGAGCGCATCGGCCCGGACGTCTTCGAGAAGGCCTGGCGCGGCTCGGAGAAGGTCCGCCAGGACACGATGCGTCAGGAGATCGTCGCCGCCGCCACCGGCAACGTCATCGAGGAGCTGCGCGACGGCTACGCGGTCGTCACCCCGGTCGACCCCGAGCACGAGGGCTGGGGGCGCATCGAGGTACGTGCCGGCGCCACCGACGGGCTGCCGCTGGCAGTGCGCGGTGAGCCGTGGGCGCGCGGGGCGGTCCTGTCCTACGACCTGCGCTGGATCCCCCAGGACCAGGCCGACGCCTACGCCGAGGTGGTCTCCCGCTCCCGGCGCCGCGAGCGCCAGACCGCCCGGGACCTGGTGGAGGAACTCGCCACCGTCCTGGTGACCGCCGTCTCCGGGGTGGCCGTGGACGACGACGGATTCCTCGTCTCCCTGGGCGAGGACGCTGCGGAGGCCTGAGCGATCTCGCCAGGAGGTGTGGGCGCCGCGCGGTCCCTTAAGGGCGCCGTCGTCGTGACCTGCTGAGCGAGGGCCGGGTGCCAGTCGATGAGGCGTGGGGCGCCCCGAGCCGTGGGGCTGCGCCCGTGCGGACAGCCCCGGGGCGGGACGTCCTGTGCGATGTGGAGCAGCCGGCCAGGGCGTGGTCGGCTGAATCGAGGACTGCGTTTCCCGCCCAGAACGTACTTCTCCTCCAGACGACTGAGGTCGTACCCCAGTCGTCTGGAGGAGAACGCAGTCCTCGTGGGAGAAGTAAGTCCCCGATCAGGAACGGAGCGGCGACACCCGGCCCGGTGGCCCTGATCCCGAGCGGGCCGGCCCCGAGGACTCGGGCTCGGGACGGGCTCG
>CAJZFF010000399.1 GCA_915069725.1 uncultured Actinomyces sp. | reverse complement strand
TCGGACCCTCAGAAGACCTCGACGGCGGTGGCCTGCACGGGCAGGGCCGCGATGAAGCGCTCGCGGTAGCGCCCGTACTCGGCGACCTCCTCGGCGGTGGCGGTGATGGTCACGCACCGGGCGTCGGCGAAGATCTCCCGATCCAGGTAGTCCTCCAGCGCCCGCCCGCGCCCCCACAGCAGGTAGCCGGCCAGCAGGGACATGCCCCAGGCGCCGCCCTGCGAGGCGGTGGTGGCCACGGACACGGGGGTGTCGAAGGCCGCGGCCAGGGTCCGCTGCGGGATCTCGGGCGTGGCGAAGATGCCCCCGTGGGCGAACATCGAGTCGATGGGGACATCGGCATTGGCGCGCAGCACTCTGACGCCATAGGCCATCGAGGCGAAGGCGGCGAACAGGTGGGCCCGCATAAGGGCCGCCAGCGACAGCGTGCTCTCGGGGCGGCGCACCACCATGGGCCTGCCCGAGGCCAGACCCACCAGGTGCTCCCCGGACAGGAAGTTGAAGGCCACCACCCCGGCGTCGTCCATGGAACCGTCGTCCGCTGCACCCAGCAGGACGTCGAAGAGCCGGCCGCGCTCGACCGGGGCGCCGATGGCCCGAGCGAACTGGTCGAAGACCTCGACCCAGGCGTTGAGGTCGCTCGTGCAGTTGTTGGAATGGGCCATGGCCACAGGCGCTCCCGACGGCGTGGCGACCAGGTCGATCTGCTCCACCAGGGTCCGCAACGGCCGCTCCAGGACGATCATGGCGAAGGCGCTGGTGCCCGCCGAGACGTTGCCGGTGCGCGGGCGCACCGAGTTGGTGGCCACCATGCCGGTGCCGGCGTCGCCCTCGGGGGGACACAGCGGCACCCCGGGACGCAGCATGCCGGTGGGGTCGAGCAGGGCCGCGCCGGCGGCGGTCAGCGTGCCGGCATCCTGACCGGCGACGGCGATTCGCGGCAGGACGTCGATCAGGGACCATGGCACATCCACCGCTTCGTCGAAGGCGGCGACCATCCCGGCGTCGAAGGAGCGGCCGTCCGTCCCGATGGGGAAGACGCCCGAGGCCTCCCCCACGCCCAGAACGTGGCGACCCGTCAGACGGTGGTGAACGTAGCCCGCCAGAGTTGTGATGCGGGCGATGCGCGCCACGTGCTCCTCGCCGCGGACGATGGCGTGGTGGAGATGGGCCACCGACCAGCGCTGGGGGATGTTGAGCCCGAACAGCCCCGACAGGACCGCCGAGGACTCCTGGGTGAAGGTGTTGCGCCAGGTGCGGAAGGCGGTCAGCAGCTCGCCGTCGGCATCCAGGGGGATGTAGCCGTGCATCATCGCGGAGATGCCGATGGCCCCGACCGTGGTCAGCTCGATGGAGTACCGGTCCCGCAGGTCGCAGGCGAGCCCGGCGTAGGCGGCCCGCAGCCCCGCGACGACGTCGTCGATGGCGTAGGTCCACACGCCGTCGACCAGGTCGTTGGCCCACTCGTGGGAGCCGGAGGCGACGACGGCATGGGACCGGTCGATGAGGACGGCCTTGATGCGGGTCGAGCCGAGCTCGATGCCCAGCGCGGTCCTGCTCAGATCCAGGGCGACGGCCTGCGGTGGTGTCGTGGTGGAAGGGGTCATCCGAATCCTGCTCCGTTGCTTCTCGGGGTGGCGGCGCCCTCGCCCCGCCCGGCGGGCGCCGACCAGAGCGCGGCGACGACATCAGAGGCAGATGCTAGCCCGATGCCGCACCCGACGTGAATGCTTGCCTCTAGGCTTGGCGCACCCCTGCTGCGCCGCCCCTGTGCAGCGGCGCACGTCCGTTCACCGCGGCGGGTGCTCCGCCGCACCGGAACCGGCACAGTGGGGCGTACCGGCGAGGCCCGGCGCTCGCGCGGGCGTCACCACAACAACACGCACGCTGATGAGTAGAGAGAACGAAAGAACGGTGCCCGAGTTGCCCCAGACACACACCTCACCAGACCAGATCGTCCTGTCCGAGCTGGACGCCGATATCCAGGAGGCGGTGGCGGCAACCCGCGAGAGAGTCTCGGCCCTGCACGCCGAACTGCCCCGGTGGGGCCTGGTGGTGTGGACCGCCGGCAACGTCTCCGAACGGGTCACCCTCACGCGCAACGGCGAGACGATCACGACCGACCTGTTCGTCATCAAGCCCTCCGGCGTCTCCTACGACGAGCTGACCGCGGACACCATGGTGGTCTGCACGCTCGACGGCGAGAAGATCGACGACGGCACGCCGGCCTCTCTCACCCCGTCCTCCGACACCGCCGCCCACGCCTACGTCTACCGGCACCGCGATGACGTCGGCGGCGTCGTCCACACCCACTCCCCCTACGCCACTGCCTGGGCCGCGCGCCGCGAGCCGATCCCCTGCGCCCTGACGATGATGGGCGACGAGTTCGGCGGCGACATCCCGATCGGTCCCTTCGCCCTCATCGGCGACGACTCGATCGGCCGCGGCATCGTGGAGACCCTGGAGGGCTCGAGGTCGCCGGCGGTCCTCATGGCCAACCACGGTCCCTTCACCGTCGGCAAGGACGCGCACGACGCCGTCAAGGCCGCCGTCATGTGCGAGGAGGTCGCCCGCACGATGAGCATCGCCGAGCAGCTCGGCGATGTGAAGCCGATCCCGGCCGACATGGTGGATCGCCTCAACGACCGATACCAGCACGTCTACGGCCAGCACTGACCGGCGGTGCAAAGCGCCCCATGCGTGCGGGGGCCGGAACCAGATGGGGTCCGGCCCCCGCACATATGTTCATGTTCCGCTCGATCCCAGAAGTGGGAGCGGGCAGCTCTCCGAACGACGCCGGAGGCCGGGACGGCTCAGATGTCCTCGAGGACCTCGCCCTTGGTCTCCCGGGCCAGCATGTAGATGAAACCACCCAGGACCAGCATGGCCGCGAAGAAGAGGAAGGCCGGGAAGA
>CAJZFF010000398.1 GCA_915069725.1 uncultured Actinomyces sp. | reverse complement strand
CGGCGCCGAGCCGGTGGAGCTCGCGCGCCAGACGCACCGGCGCCGTCGTGGCCTCGGCGTGGGGGGTGACGATCTGGCAGCCGGCCTCGGCGTAGGCCGGCGCCCAGCGGTCGGCGTCGCGGATCATGAGGTGGGCGTCCACGGGCAGTGAGGAATGTGCGAGCACCGCCTCGACCACCGGCAGCCCCCATGACAGGTTGGGCACGAAGTGGTTGTCCATGACATCGACGTGGAGCCCGTCGGCGCCCGGGGCGCCGGCGTCGCCCGTGACCCGGTCGAGCTCGTCGGCCAGGTGGGCGATGTCGCAGTTGAGGATCGAGGGGTGGATGGCCGTCATCGGGATGCTCCTCATGATGCGCTGGTGTGGTTGGTCAGTCAGCTGGTGCGGCGCAGCAGGGCGCAGAACATGGCGTCGGTGCCGTCGAGGTGGGGCCAGAGCTGGAGCGTCTCCCGGTCGGATCCGGCCGGCGGCTGAGGGGCCAGACGGGTGGCGACGTCCCCGGCGTGCAGGGGCTCGGTGCGCAGGCCCTCGCGCTCCAGCAGCCGCCTCACGTCGCGCACCACGAGGGTCGTCTCCAGGGCGTGCGGGGAGCAGGTCACGTAGGTCACCACTCCCCCGCGTCGCACGGCGCGCAGGGCGCTGGCCAGCAGCTCCCGCTGAAGCTCGGCCAGGACGGTGACGTCGCCCGGCGCACGGCGCCAACGGGCCTCCGGGCGACGACGCAGTGAACCGAGTCCTGTACAGGGGGCGTCGACCAGGACACGATCGTAGGTGCCGGACTCATCACGGCCGAGGTCGCGTCCGTCGCCGCATCGCACCCGGACCACGTCCTGCGGGATCGCGCGCAGGGCGGAGCGCACCAGATCGGCCCGGTGAGGGCTCACCTCGTTGGCGAGCAGGTGAGCGCCCTTCTGGGCGGCCCGCGCGGCCAGCAGCGCAGCCTTGCCCCCGGGACCGGCACACAGGTCGAGCCAGCGCTCGTCGCGGCCCTCGAGAGGAGCATGTGCCGCAATGAGCGCCACCAGCTGGCTCCCCTCGTCCTCAACCCCTGCCCGGGAGTCGCGGATCGCCTCGATCCGGCCCGGATCTCCCCCGACCATGACGACGGCGAGGGGACTGATCCTGCCGGGGCGAGGCTCGACGTCGTGGACCCGGTCGGCCTTGCGGGCGTCCTTGGCCAGCGCCTCCGGAGCGATGAGGCCGGGTCTGGCACACAGGGTCACCTCGGGGTCGGCGTTATCCGCGGCCAGGAGCGCCTCGAGCTCCTCGCCGCTGCGGCCGTGGGTAACCAAGGCCTGGCGCAGCGCCTTGACGATCCACTCCGGGTGCGACTGGGTGCGGGCCAGAGCGGTCGTCTCATCGGGGGCATCCCGGCGTAGCTCGTCCATCCAGGAGTCCAGGTCCCGTCCGCTGAGGCGACGCATGACCGCATTGACGAAGGTGGCCGCGCCGCGCCCGCAGGAGGTGGTGGCCAGGTCCACGGTCGTGCTCACGGCGGCGTGCTGAGCAACCCGCATGCCCATGAGCTGGTGGGCCCCCAGGCGCAGAACGTCGAGCACGGCCGGATCGATGCGCTCCAGCGGACGGTCCGTGCAGGCGGCGATCATCGCGTCGTAGCGCCCCCGCAGCCGCAGGGTCCCGTAGGTCAGAGCAGTGGCGAAACCGGCGTCACGCCGATCCAGGTCGGCGGTCTCCAGCAGCTCGGGCAGGAGGAGGTTGGCGAAGGCGTCATCGCGGCGAACGCGGGTGAGCACCTCCAGAGCCACCTGACGCGCCGGGTCCGATCGGCGTCGCGCTGAGCGCGGTGATGCGCCTGTGGACGGCCCGTGCTGTCTGGAAGGCTGCCGCCCCCGCCCCCGGCCGCCCGCGTGGTGACCACCGCGCTTACTGCGACTGCTGCCTTGCTCACGGCGCCTCCCGGGCGCGCCGCTTCCGCCTCGCCGGTTCTCGCCGTGCGCGCCTGACGGGCTCCGGTGTGCCGATCGCTCCCCCATCAGATCGTTCCCTCAGCGTCATTGTTCCTGGCAGACGAGTCCCCCAGGATGACGCCCGCCTCCGGGCGCGCCCCCCTCGCCCAGGCGTCGGCGGGCATCCAACTGCGCCCGGCGGGCGCGACCTGTCCCAGACGGACGGCGCAGCCCCCGGGTCCCACGAGAGCCTCATGCTTGGTGGCACGCAGCTGGCCGGGCAGAAGGTCGGTGACCTCAGGGACCGGGGTGACCGGGCCCAGGCGGAACCTGGCCCCCTGGTAGGTGGTGTGGGCACCCGGCGCCGGACTGACGCCCCGGATCCGGCGGTCAATGGTCAGTGCCGGATCGTCCCACCGGACCTGACCGTCGGCGGAGGAGAGCATGGGCGCCAGCGTGGCCAGCGCGTCATCCTGCGGCTCCGGACGCACGCTCCCGTCCCCCACGGAGCGCAGGACGTCAAGGACGAGGGGCGCCCCGGCCTGTGCCAGCCGCTCCAGAAGGTCGCCGCTGGTGTCCCGGCCACTGATGGCCTCGGTGAGTCGGCCATAGACGGGGCCGGTGTCGAGGCCCTCCTCGAGTCGGAACACACTGGCCCCGGTGACCTCGTCGCCGGCGATGACCGCCCGCTGGACCGGAGCGGCTCCGCGCCACGCAGGGAGCAAAGAGAAGTGGAGATTCAGCCAGCCGTGCGCAGGGACGTCCAGCAGATCGGCCGGGACCAAGCGCCCGTAGGCGACCACGACGGCGACGTCGGCCCTCAGGGCGCGCACCCAGTCGCGCACGTCGTCGGCATGCTCACCCTTGAGAGTCGCGGGGGTACGTACGTCGAGCCCGGCGTCGCGAGACATGGCCGCCACAGGCGAGGGATGCAGTGTCCGGCCGCGTCCTTGACGGGCGTCCGCACGGGTGAGGACCCCGACGACGTCGTGCTCACTGGCGAGAAGGGC
>CAJZFF010000397.1 GCA_915069725.1 uncultured Actinomyces sp. | reverse complement strand
TCCGACCGCTGGTGCCGTCGGCGGAGAATGCCGCGGCGTTCCAGGTGGTCTTCCACTCACCGCCGGCCTTGGCCTTGCCCCAACCGCCGTTCACGCTGCGCTCGAAGGAGTCGTCCAGCAGGGCGCTGCCCTCCTCGGCCTTGTCCTTCTTGTCCTTCTTGTCCTTGCCGGCACCGTCCTTGCCGCCGTTGTCGTCGGCCTGGACCTGCTTGCCGGTGGCCGCGGTGTAGTGCTCGGCGATCTGCCGTGCGGACAGCGGCGTGCTGTAGACGGCGGCCTCGTCGATGTCGGCCTGGATGTTGGTGTTGGAGGGCTGGCCGTTGACACCGCTGAGGGCGTCCCCGCCGATGCGCCAGTAACCGGAGTAGCTCTGCCCCGCGGTCATGGCGCCGTCGAAGGCGGCAAGGTTGCCGTCCACGTAGAGCATGGCGCCGGCGGTCGGACTCAGAGAGGCCACGATGTGGTGCCACTGCCCGTCGTTGTAGCTCTTGGGAGTGGTGATGGTGGTCAGCTTGCCCGGGTAAAGCATGAAGCTGAGCGTGCCGTCATTGCGCATGTACACCATGCGGTCACGGCTCCACGACTGGTTGGCCGCGGAGGAGCCGTAGCCCATGATCTCCCCGCCCGAGGTCGAGGTCGTGCGGACCCACGCCTCCATGGAGAAGGCGGTGGGGGCCTGGGAGGCGACGCGCGTCGCGGCGTGCGACTTGTTGGCGCTGTCCGAGGTCAGGCCGAGCGAGGCGCCCGAGCCCAGGACGGACCCGGCTCCGCGCTTGTAGGCCTTGCCGCGAATCGTCAGGTTGCGCTGGGCCACGAAGTCCTCGGCCTTGTCGCCGTCGGTCTCGTCGAAGGACCAGTAGTGGGCGGCGCCGTCGGCCAGGACACGGGCGCCGTACTTGCTCAGCCCCTGGCCCTCAGCGGCCTTGACCGTCACCCAGTCCGAGACCGTGGAGGCCCCCCACTGGTCGGTCACCTGGACCCGGTAGCGGTGCGTGCTTCCGGGCTCGACGACGTCGGTGGCGCTCAGGTCGGAGCGCTCCCAGAAGCCGGCGGTCGCGGTCTGACTGGTGACCGGCTGACCGTTCATGGCGTCACGGTAGACGTTGTAGGTCAGGGTCTTGTCGTCCCGGTCCCAGTTGGCCTTGAAGGACAGGGAGACGACCCCGGCGCGCGGCGAGGTGCCGGAGACCTTGAAGGCACCGCCCTTGTCCATGGGCCCCTGCTTGTTCGGGGCGATGTCGCGGCGGGCGAAGCGCACCAGTCCCTGCTGGGCGGTGCCATTGACAGCCAGGAACTCGCCGCCGTAGACGACGTACTTGTCGTTGCCCTCAACGGTCCAGGTCGCCTGGATGGCGCCGGAGATCTTGCCCGGCGTGAAGTCGGGGTAGAAGTTGAGGTTCGTGGTGGCGTTCTGGCCGGCGTAGTTCTTGTAGCCCGCGCCGTGGTTGTCCTCCACGGTTCCGGTGGCGGCGTTCGTATAGGCCACCGCGTTGTGGTAGTGGTACGAGACGTCCGGGAAGCCACCGATGTTGGAGCAGTCGTGGGAGTGGCTGGCGGCGTAGACGACGTCGCCGGCCGGCAGGACGTCGTAGGAGTCGCCGTGGCAGTCGGCCATGTAGTCGATGTCCCCGGTGGTCCAGTTCAGGCGCATGACGCCCTCGAAGGTGCCCAGCCGGGAGTAGCTCGCCGCGTACAGGCCGTGCTCATCGGCCTTGACGCTCATGACGGAGGCCTCGGCGCCGGCGCCGCGAACCACGCTGGAGGCGTTGTTCTTGCGCAGGCTGCCGTCCTTCTCGAAGATGGCGATCCCGTGACCGGGCTTGTCGCTGCCACCGACGGACTCGAAGGCGCCACCGATGGCCACGGCCGAGCCGTCAACAGCCTCGACGATGCTGCGCACGTAGTAGTTGTCGATCTTCGGTGCGAAGTTCGTCAGCTGCTGGCTGCCCAGGTTGAGTGCCGCGACGCGCTGACGGGCCGAGGAGTTGATCTGGGTGAAGGCGCCACCGATGTAGAGGGTCTGTCCGTCGGGGGAGACGCTCAGGGCCTTGACGCTGCCGTTGGCCGCGGCGCCCAGCGGGGCGCGCTGACCGTCGGAGGCCCTGACCGCGCCAACGCGCCATGCGGTCTGGTTGTTCAGTGTGGTGAACTCCCCGCCCAGGTAGAGGGTCTGGCCGTCAGCGGAGGCGGCAATGGCGTTGATGGTGCCGTTGGTGGTGGGCGCCCAGTTGAGGATCTCACCGGTGTTGATGTTGTAGGCCATCGCGTTGCTGCGCGGGGACTCGTTCTGGCCGGCCGGCGATCCTGCCGGCCTGACCGCGGAGAACTTCCCGACGGCGTAGACGATGTCGCCGACCACGACCTGGTCCCAGACGATGCCATTGATCTGGGCGGTGGGCAGGGCGTCGGCGGAGACGGTGCTGGGAGTACCGGCGGCGCCGGCTGGGGCAGGGGCCGGGTCCGCGGCGGCAGGGGAGGCCGGAGCGAGCGTAACGGCACCGAGGGGAACGAGAGCCGCGGCCAGCAGGCCGCTCAGGAGTCGGCGGGGGAGCTTCACAGGTATTCCATTCAGAACATACTCAGATCACGGACACGCAACCTTACGAATGGCTGGTATTCCGCGCCCGGCACGGGTCGACGGGCGCGCTCATCGTACACCGTCGACAACATGCACGCCCCCGTTTTGGTGCACACCACAGAGCAGAACAAATCCGCCAGACACTGACCCTTCGTTCAAATCCCGCCACACTCCAAGCATTTCAAGGACTGCGGGGCACTCATAAGTACCCACCATTGGAGCCACCTTCTATATAGACGCGACTCAGGTTGCCTTCGGCGCCGGCTCGTCTCATGTCACAGCGAAGCAACGACGCAGACCCCAGAGCCGAGCCGCCCGAACGGACCATCCCGCACGCCGAGGCGCCGTCCGGCACTCAC
>CAJZFF010000396.1 GCA_915069725.1 uncultured Actinomyces sp. | reverse complement strand
TGCTCCGGCGTTCTCGGGTGGATAAAATCGATGGTGCCACGCCCGCCTCGCTGATGCCACGATGTGGGAAGCGGGTCACGTCAAGATCTCGGGCGCCTACAATCTAACCTATGGAAGGTTTAGTTTTCCTACAAGGATGCGTGAGTTGGATTACCGCTGCTTCGGGATCAAGGATTCGAGTGAGCCGCAACACTGCGCCCCATGCTCCAGGTGAAATCCGGTTGCTGGGGTGCTGCAACGCGACTGGATGAGGTGTCCGATTTAGTGGATCTCACAAGGATGTGGGGTGGGGGCGAAGACCTCAGTGCTTCGCACCCCACCCCACATGGTGGTGGCCGTTTGCGGGCCGGCTGCCAGCTCCCCGCGCTACTTGTCGGCCGTTGCGCCGACCTTGTCGACGTCGACCATGACCAGCTGCATACGGCACGGCGTCACGGCCGTCAGAGCGTGACGGTCACCCGGTGCCAGGTAGATGACGTCGCCGGCGCCCATCCTCTCGGTGCGCTCACCGATGGAGAAGTCCATCTCGCCCTCCAGGAGGGTGACGACCACCGCCCGGGGGGAGGAGTGCTCGGTGAGGACCTGACCGGCGTCGAAGGTGAAGACGACGGTGCGCAGGATGTCGTTGTTGACGACGACCCGTGAGGTTGTGGCCTCCTCGGAGGTGGGGAGCGCCTCGTTGAGGCCGAGCCGGAACAGGGACTCGCTCGATGGAGTGCTGGATGAGGTGGGCATGTGTGCTCCTTCGGTGTTGGTGATGATATTCGGTAGTAAGAGCTGTAGAGGGTGCTGATGCTACGAGGGCTGAGATGACCATGCCATGAGGCGCCGGCGCAGCGGCCGCAGAAGGCACAGCTCGAGCACCAGCGTCAGCGCCGCCATCATGGCGGACAGGGCGAAGACATCGGCCGTCTCCAGATTGGTGCGCGCCTGCTGGACCTCTGCGCCAAGTCCCGTCGGGGTGCTCAGAAGCTCTGCCATGACCGTGACCCTCACGGACTGCCCGACGGCGACCGTCAGGGCAGACAGTACCGGTGGCGCCACCGCGGGCAGAATGACCCTGCGGATCGTCCACGGGCGGGACTTGGAGAAGACTGTCGCCATCTCCAGCAGATCGCCGTCGACGTTGAGGACCGCGTCGCGCATGGAGGCCACCAGCAGGGGCAGCGTGACCAGGGTGACCACCAGGATGACGACTCCCGCCGTCGGTCCGAGCCAGATCATCCCGACCACGACCAGCACGATCGGCGGTACCGCCATGAGGACCTGTACCCAGGAGTCCAGCAGCTCGCGCAGCCAGGTCCAGGTTCCCAGGACCCAGCCTGTCGGGATGCCAATGAGGCAGGACAGCCCCAGTCCGATGACCGCTCTGGAGAGGGTGAGCCACAGCGTCCAGCCCAGGCCGCCGTCGTCGATCAGCCCCAGGAAGGCTTGCCAGGTCGTCCCCGGGCCGGGCAGTGCGTACTCGGGCTGGTCCAGGGCGGCCCAGTACCAGATGAGGATCGCCAGGCCGATTCCGGCCCACCACAGGAGGCGGGCGCGCCACCGTCTGAAGGCTGACGACCGGTGCGGACTCACCGCGGGTCTTTCAGGTAGAAGTCGTCGGCCGGCATCTTGCCGCCGACGATGTCCGGGTTGAGAGTGGACAGACGGGTGTAGAAGTCGACGAGCTGGTCCTTGGCCTGGGCCGCCGGAACCAGGTTCAGCTGGAGGCGGGGGATCACCTCGGTGACGACCGGTGCGGGGACCTCGGTCTTCTGGGAGATGGTGTTGACGGTCTCTTCAGACATCGCGTTGGTGGCCGCGATGCAGGCCTCCACCTCATTGAGCACCGCTCCGACCGCTTGGGGGTTGGAGTCCGTGATCTCCTGGGGCATGACCAGTCCGGCCATGGGGAACTTCGCCTCGCCGCCGGTCACCTCTGCCCACACCTGCTGGAGGTCGGCTGTCCGCTCCAGGGTCTTGCCCTGCTGCTTGGCCTTGGCCAGTCCGGCGCTGGCCGCGTGCTCGGGCAGGACCGCGAACTCGGCGTTGCCCGCCAGCAGGTTGGACAGGGCCTCCTGGCCGTCGGCGTAGTTCTGGATCGCCAGGTCCTTACTCGTGTCCCAGCCCTTCTGGCCGAGCAGGTAGCGGAAGACGAGGTCGGGCATGTTGTTCGGCATGGGGACGGCGACCGTTTTGCCGCGCATGGCCTGGAGGCCCTGCGCCGATGAGCCCTTAGGGCCGACGACGTAGAGCATGCCCCACACCTGCATCGCCACCAGGCGCAACGGGACATCCTTGTTGAACAGGTTCGCGGCCGCGTATGAGGGTGTGGCGGCCAGGTCCGTCTGCTTCTGCAGGAGCAGCGTCCGCATGGCATCGATGCTCGACCAGTTCTCCACTGTGGCCTTGCCGATCGTCGGGGCCAGCTTGCCCTGTTGACCGAACAGGGTCATCGGCGCCATGTAGGCCAGAGTCGTGGGGACGTGGACGCGCAGGGTGTCGATGTGCCCGCCCGTCCCGCTGGACGAGGCCTTGCCCGAACGCGACGAGCAGGCCGACAGGATCGTCGGTGACAGCAGGCCAAGGCCGGCCAGGGTCATGAGGGAACGGCGCCTGATCGGCGTTCCCGGTGTGCCTGAGGTGCTGGTTCGAGTATCCATACGGCTGCTCATGACGGTGCTCTCATTCTTTCGTGGTCGGAGTGTGAGGGGAAACGGAGAGGAGGGACCGCCTGGGTCGGCTGGGTGCTCCGCCGGCTAGGCGGACAGGCTCCAGGTGCCCGGAGGCCCGTCGAGATGGAGGTGGAGGTGAGAGACCTCCTCGGCCTCGTCCGGGTCGTGCGTGACCCAGACGGTGACGACGTCCTGGTCGGCGAGCAGATCGATGAGGTCGGCCCTCAGCGCCTTGGCCAGGGGGCGATCCAGGGCGGAGAAGGGCTCGTCCACCAGAAGCAGGC
>CAJZFF010000395.1 GCA_915069725.1 uncultured Actinomyces sp. | reverse complement strand
CCCCTCCCTGGCCGCGGGCTCGAGCGCCGGAGCCGCCCTGGCGATCGCGCTCCACGCCTGTGGGGTGCAGGCCAGCGTGGCGGTCCTGGCACTGGCGGGGGCGGGTGCCGTCCTCGCCACCACTCAGAGGGCACCCGTCTTCGGGATCGTCTTCACCTGGGAGCTGGCCCGTGCCGGAGCCTGGACACTGGTGGCCCTGTTCGCCGTCGTCCTCGCCGCCACAGTGCTGACCGCACCAGCTTACTTCGGCAATTTAACTCGCGTGTTTCACAAACCACAGACAATATAGACACCATAACCCTTATTGCCGATTAGCGGCCACGATCATAAAACCAAAGGCCGCAAGAATTAAAAAAATAAAGCTTGATACTGACATAGGAATGGTGGCCGCCACCCGTCGAAGCACCTCCGACAAGGCCGCCAATGCAGTCAACGCAAGCGCCCCACCAAATACAATACCACGAGCCAACCATGAATCCTCGCCCAGGGAGTAACGCCAAAACGCGCACAACAAGAGCGCAGCAAGAAGCAGATACACCCAAAACGCCGATCGTCCCGACTCAAACCTGGAAACCCCCAGCCACACACAGAGGACTGCAACATACTGAGGGAGGACACGAGCAGAAATTGATAGCCAGGTAGGCCAATATATTTGTTTGAAATAAAAGGAAAGCCAGCAGGAAAAGCCCGCGAACACCAGCCCGACGATCGTCACAGCGAGTACCGCGCGCCAATCCCAGTCAACATAGTGATTGACGGCCACATCTTCGACATTAAACACTTACTCACACCTCAAATCTAATCGCTGAAAATACATGACCAAGAAACCAGCACCCCAAACACAACAAGACATCAATTCAGTTCCCAACGAATCGAAGTCGCGACCACAAAAGGAAGCGACCTTTAAGTCTGCATCAAATAACATTCACCTCTCCAAGCAATACAACCACCGCACCAGGAAATCGCAGCCGCCTACAATCACACCCCACCCCCCCTTTTCAATCTCCCTTAATCGGAACTGTAACACAAGCAGACAGTCCACATAAGCTCAGACTTAAGTCACTTATTCAATATTCTCAAACTAAACTAATAGGATTCTTGCTTCATTAATTAAATTGCACTAACATATCTGCGTCAGTAGATAATGTTGCCTATCGGAGCCTCATGCGCCGTCATCACGACAACGCCCCGCCTCGCCATGCCGCATCTCCTCGCCGCACGTGGCGCGCCGGTGACGGCACCGAGCGGCCGCCGACCTCGGGCGGCATCGTCGCCGTGTCGCTCGTTCTGATCTCCGGGTCCCCAGCGCTGGGCACCGCCCTGGCGCTCCTGAAGGGGCCGTGGATCCTCATGCTCGTCCTCCTTCACGTCGGCGGACTCGCCCTGTGGTTCGGCCTGTCCGGCCGAGGCTGGCGCGACCTGTTGACCGGCGGCGGCATCCGCAGCAGAACCGTCCTGTTCGCCGCTGGCGCGCTGGGCGGAGTCGCCTTCGGCGGCCTGCACACCTGGATGGGGCCGACGGGTACCGGCCCGCTGTGGAAGCCGGAGATCACCGCCTCCACGGTGCTTCACGCACTGGTCTTCGCCCTGACAGTCGGCGTCGTCTACAACGCGGTCCCCGAGGAGATCACGCTCAGGCGCACCCTGTTCTCACCGATACACGAGCGCTTCGGGGCAACGGCTGCTGTGCTGATGACGACGGCGTCCTTCACCGCCCTGCATCTGCCGACCTGGCTGACCTCCGACACCAGCCTCAAGGGCTATGCCTGGCAGATCCTTCACAAGGTGCTCTTCGGGCTGCTCGCCGGCTGGTCGGTGGTGCGGCTTCGGTCGATGTTCTTCGCCCTGGGCCTGCACGTCAGCGGAAACGCGCTGGGACTGTTCATCGGCCAGCTCCAGAGCGAGAACCTGCCCGACTTCGAGATCTCGTGGCTCAACGCGGCGATCCTGCTCACCGGCGCAGCCGCGGTCGCCGCCCTCATCCGCCTCCTGGGCCGGCGGCGAGGGCATCGCCCTGCGCTCAGTCCTTGATTGTGAGGATCTCGTTGACGTCGACGCGGCTGGGGGCGAAGGCCGCCAGCGCCGAGTCTGCGGGATGGCCCAGCGCGATCCCGATCGCGACGATCTCATCGGCTCCGATCCCCATGGCCTCGCGCACCTCGTCCGGGTACATGACCAGGGCGTAGGCGTTGATAGCGCCAAGGCCCTTGTCGGCAGCCGCCAGGACGAGCATGGCGGAGAAGGCCCCGAGGTCGTGGAAGGACCACGGGGTGGACTCGACCGGGATCGTCACGTACAGGGCTGCCTGAGCGTTGAACAGCCGTCCTTGCGATGCCTGGAACTCCTGGACGCCCTCACCCAGCTGCGCACCGATCTGCTCTCCGAGCGCGGCCATGTTCTCCTGGGTGGTCGCAGACCACTCTGTACGAGGCTTCACCGGGAGGTCGGCGTTTCCCTTCCTGCCGGCAGCGACGTCCGCAGCATGGCGCTTCTTGATCCCGGCCAGCGTGGCCCCTGTGGCCGCATAGACCCGCCAGGGCTGGGAGTTCACCCACGACGGCGCCTGCTGGGCGGTGCGGACAATGTCGACCAGATCCTCCCGGGAGACGGGCTGGTCGGTGAAGTCTCGTACCGAGTGACGATTGGCGACGACCTGGCTGAACTCCATGGTGCTCCCCTACTTCCGAAATCCGCGGGTGTGCCACCGAGGCCAACGACCGGCCGGCCAGCACTATTCCAGTTGGCACCGTCGGGTAGGCACAGAGCGCCCCCACCTCCTCAGGCCCGACGGCGCAGCAGGATCGAGTCCCATCCCGGTAGCGCCTCCGGCAGATCTTCGTGTCCGGAGCCGGGCTGGACGTCCGGGTCGGCGGCGCGCAGAACCTGCTCGGCCCCGCTCCACTCCCCTGGCTCCAGGCCCTCGGCCGCGAGCGTGACCAGC
>CAJZFF010000394.1 GCA_915069725.1 uncultured Actinomyces sp. | reverse complement strand
CCTACACCCGCCTGGCCAACGCGGCGCGCCAGGGCGACATCACCCAGGAGATCACCGAGATCGTCTCGGGTGCCGACGCCCTGGGGGCCGAATAGACCGGGCAGCCCCGACGTCGTCGAGAACCCCACACAGACTCACCTCACCGAGCAGGACCCCTCTCAGCTCTGGAAGATACGGAAGAACGCACATGGCTGACACCACCACCCCCGGGACGGGACGCATCACCCGCATCATCGGCGCCGTCGTCGACGTCGAGTTCCCGCCTGATGCGATCCCGGCGATGTACAACGCCCTCAAGGTGACCGTTCAGGCCACCAGCGCCGGCGAGGAGCCCCACGAGATCACCCTGGAGGTCGCCCAGCACCTGGGTGACAACATCGTGCGCACGATCTCCCTCAAGCCCACCGACGGCCTCGTGCGCGGCACGCAGGTGCGCGACACCGGCGCGCCGATCTCCGTGCCCGTGGGCGACGTGACCAAGGGCCACGTCTTCAACGTCACCGGCGACGTCCTCAACCTCGGCCCCGGCGAGCAGCTGGAGATCACCGAGCGCTGGCCCATCCACCGCCAGCCCCCGGCCTTCGACCAGCTCGAGTCCAAGGAGCAGATGTTCGAGACCGGCATCAAGGTCATCGACCTGCTCACCCCCTACGTGCAGGGCGGCAAGATCGGCCTGTTCGGCGGCGCCGGCGTGGGCAAGACCGTCCTCATCCAGGAGATGATCCAGCGCGTGGCCCAGAACCACGGCGGTGTCTCCGTGTTCGCCGGCGTGGGAGAGCGCACCCGTGAGGGCAACGACCTCATCGTCGAGATGGACGAGGCCGGCGTGTTCGACAAGACCGCCCTGGTCTTCGGCCAGATGGACGAGCCGCCGGGCACGCGTCTGCGCGTGGCCCTGTCCGCCCTGACGATGGCCGAGTACTTCCGCGACGTCCAGCACCAGGACGTGCTGCTGTTCATCGACAACATCTTCCGCTTCACCCAGGCCGGCTCCGAGGTCTCCACGCTGCTGGGCCGCATGCCCTCGGCCGTGGGCTACCAGCCCAACCTGGCCGACGAGATGGGCCAGCTCCAGGAGCGCATCACCTCCGCCGGCGGCCACTCCATCACCTCCCTGCAGGCGATCTACGTGCCCGCCGACGACTACACCGACCCGGCGCCGGCGACGACCTTCGCCCACCTGGACGCCACCACCGAGCTCAGCCGTGAGATCGCTTCGCGAGGCATCTACCCGGCCGTGGACCCGCTGACCTCCACCTCGCGCCTGCTGGCCCCCGGCTACGTGGGCCAGGAGCACTACGACGTCGCCACTCGCGTGAAGTCCATCCTCCAGAAGAACAAGGAGCTCCAGGACATCATCGCGATCCTCGGTGTCGACGAGCTCGGCGAGGAGGACAAGGTGACGGTGGCCCGCGCCCGCCGCATCGAGCAGTTCCTGTCCCAGAACACCTACATGGCGGAGAAGTTCACCGGCGTGGCCGGCTCCACCGTGCCGCTGTCGGAGACCATCGAGGCCTTCCGCCGCATCTGCGACGGTGACTACGACCACCTGCCGGAGCAGGCCTTCTTCAACATCGGTGGCATTGAGGACCTGGAGCGTCGCGCCGCCGAGCTCAAGGACTGAGACGTAGGATCCGGGTAGAGCCGGGTGCAGGAAGCAGGAAAGGAGGGGACATGGCCTTACATGTTGAGGTGGTCTCGCCGGCGGGCGAGGCCTGGACCGGTGAGGCGACGCAGGTCTCCGTGCCCCTGATCAACGGGGAGCTGGGGGTCCTGCCAGGACGTCAGCCCCTCCTGGCGGTCCTGGGATCCGGTCCGGTGCGACTGAGTCCCATCGACGGCGAGATGTGCAGTATCGAGGTGTCCGGCGGCTTCTGCTCCGTGGACCACGACGTCATCACGATCGCCGCCGACCACGTGAAGCAGGGTGCGGAGGCCTGAGTCATGGGGCAGCACGTGTGGATGGTCGTGGCGATTGCCGTCACCGTCCTCGTGCTGCTGGCAGGCGGGTTCCTGCTGCGTCTGCGCTACCTGGCCGGGCAGGTCGGCTCCTTCGAGTGCGCCCTGCGTCCCCGCGGGGCGCAGCGCTGGCTGAGCGGGGTGGCCTCCTTCCAGCTCGACTCCCTGGAGTGGTATCGCCTCGTGTCCTTCTCCACCAAGCCGTCGCGCTCATGGAGCCGCTTGAACCTGGAGCTCTCCGAGGCACGGCGCCGCCGGGAGCAGGGGCGCGTCGTCGAGGTGCACTGCGTGGACGCCACCCGCAGCCCCGAGGGCTTCGACCTGGCCATGATGGAGGAGTCCCACTCGGCGCTGGTCGCCTGGGTGGAGTCCGCGTCGCCCGAACAGCCCCGCCTCTACTGAGACCTGACCCCGCCGATGACTTGTGCCGACCTCTGCTGACTCGCCCGAGTCCGGGACGGGGGTGCTTCCGGGCTTCCGGGTTTGGGCGGGCCTGATGAGACCCATCTTCCGGGCTTCCTGGCTTCTGGGCCGCTCCTGGATTGAGTTGCGCCTGAGTCGAGGTGTGCTGAGTCGGTTTGTGCGTGAGCTGGGTTATGCCTGTGCCGGGTTGCGCTGAGCCGGTTTGCGTCTGAGCCGGGTTGGCGACGTACTTTCCGCTTGGCGACTGCGTTTTCTCAAAGACGACGACGTCCAGAACCCAGTCGTTGACAAAGAATCGCAGTCCTCACGGCAAAAGTACGTCCTCGACGGCGCACTTGGCGGCGGTCGCCTCAGTTCCATGAGCCTCGGCAGCGTTATCACCCGGTCGGCCCCGGATCACGCCTGAGAAACAGGCCCTGATCTGGTGCGGGTACCGTGGCCGGACGTCGGAGAAGTTGCGGGCGGGTGACGCGATGCTCAGGCGTACCGGCCCCGGCGTCGCGCCGAGCCCCGGCCGGCCCCGCTAGGGTGGGCGGGTGCGCCTTGTCATTGCCTCCTGCT
>CAJZFF010000393.1 GCA_915069725.1 uncultured Actinomyces sp. | reverse complement strand
TGAAGAAGTACGACGTCCCGTCCCGACTCAAGCTCGTCGTCGCCGTCCACAAGACCCAGGGGGCCTGAGTCCGCCGTCCCGGTCACTGGAGCAACCCTCACCGCCGGTCTCCTCACTCCTCGGACAGGGCCCTGACCGGCGGCACCGAGGCGGCCCGGCCGGCCGGGCGTAGCGAGGCCGCCAGGCCCACGGCCAGCGTCACGGCGAACATGCCGATCAGTGCGAAGTAGGGGACGTGCACCGTCATGCCCTCGGCGGACTTGGCCATCGCGAGCGTTTCGGAAACGCCCAGCGCCGTCCCCACGAGGAGTCCCAGGCCCCCACCCACGGTCGCCACGAGAACTCCCTCGGTGACGATGAGGCGGCGGATTTCCTTGCGCGAGCTGCCGGTGGCACGCAGCACCCCGATCTCGCGGACCCGCTCCAGGACCGAGACGTCCGTGGTGTTGGCCAGCCCGGACAAGGCGATGACCAGGGCGGCTCCCAGAACCAGGCAGACGATGAGGGCCATCCTCGTGATGAGGGATGACATCTGCTCACTGGCGGCGGCGCTACCGGCCACCATCAGAGCCTGACCTCGGACAGCCGCATTGAGGGCGTGCTCGGTATCGGATGTCATGGAATTGCCGGTGGACCGAACCCACATGGTGGTGTTGGTAGGGGTATTGCTGTTGATGCGCTGAGCCACTGCCGGGCTGATGGCGGCGCCCCAACCTTCCTGGACGCGAGCCGTCAGCTCAACACTTCCGGTTGCCCCGGTCAGGGTGACTGTGGCGCCATCTGGAATGTTATAGATGCCGCCCACAATGAGGGTCTTGTCATCGAGGCCCTCCAGGCCGCTGGTGGACCGTACAATAGGCGCGATACTACCGGTATCAATGACGTCGACAGTAATGTCCTTCGACTTTCCATCGATGGTCTGGGTCAGGCCGAGGGAGGGAACATAGGTGACATCCTTGACCCCGTCGACTGCTTTGACCTGCTTCGTCAGCTGCGCGGTATCGGTCTGCGGCGTGACCCCGAAGATCCTGGCGTCCACGGGTGAGCTGTGGCCGAGGATGGCGTCGAAGGAGGCGTTCAAGGAGGACAGGCCGACGAAGAGCGCTGACCCCACCAGGACGCAGACGAAGAGTGTGGCTGCGGTCGCGGCGGAGCGTCCGGAGTTACGGGCCAGGTTCCGGGTAGCCAGGCGCAGGACCGGGAATCGCGCGTCACCACTGATTCTGCCGATGAATCCGATGATGGCGGTGACGAGCAGAGGAAGGCTGAGGACGGTCCCAACGACGACGACGGCGCTCCCACATGCTGTGATGTAGATATCGGAGGCCTGAACGCCAAGGGCGACGATGGCCGCACCGATGGCGGCAACGATGACTCCGGCGACGGCGCTCCACATCCGCCTGCGTCCGGCCTGCTTGGTGCTTGCGACCTGTCCTGTGAGTGCCACGAGCGGTGAGATGCGGGTAGCCTTGCGGGCCGGGCGCAGGACCGCGATGAGGGTGACTAGCGTCCCCAGGGTGACGGTGAGCCCAAGGGACACCGGGGAGATGGTGAGCTGATCCGCCTTGAGGTCCGCGAAGGTTCCCGAGGACACCGCGATGGCGCCGAGACCGGTCCCGAGCGCCGCGCCCAGGACGGAGCCGACCACACCCGTCATGAGTCCGGTGCGCAGGACGGCGAGCATCACCTGACGGCGGGTTGTGCCGATGCAGCGCATGAGTCCGACCATGCGTGTCTGACGCGCCACCAGGGTGCTGAAGGTGGTGGCGATGACGATGATGGCGACGACCGCACAGACCGGGGCCAGGAGATTGATGATGCTCGCAATCGTCGTGCCGCCCGTCTGCGCCTGGGCGCGTTGAGCGATGGCCTCGTCTCGGCTCTGAACTGATGCGGCGGGCTGGACCGAGTGAACGGTCTGAGACACCTTGGTGAGGAGCGCGCTGGCGTCCGTTCCCGGCTTCGCCTTCACGTACAGGCTGCGGTAGTCCATACGAGCGCCCATTGCCTGGAGCTGCTCGGCGGTGGCGTAGAGGGTGCCGGTGTCGGTCTCCCTACTGTCGGCCCCGGCGGAGATGATGCCGACCACTGTGGGTGCCGAGTGGACGGCCTTGGCGTCGTCAGTCTTGGACGTGAGCCGGATGGTGTCGCCGACGCTCAGGCCCTGCTGCTCGGCGAGCATGGAGTCGATGGCGACTTCGCCGGTTGTCTTGGGGAGTCGGCCTCTGCTCAGGGTGGTGAACTTGGTAAGCGCCGGGACGTCCTGCGCGGCGATCTGGGCTCCGACGGAGTGGCTCAGCTGCTTGGGCAGGTCGAGCCCCAGCATGTCCCAGTGGGCACCACGGACGGAGCTGACACCGTCAAGGGCGGAGACCCGGTTGAGGAGGGAGTCGTCCAGGGCGCCTTCCGTGCTGTTGGCTCTACGACCGTCTTGGACGACGACAGCGGCGTCGCCTACCGACACCCGCGCGCTGGTTTGCGTCTGAGTGCGGAAGGAGTCGGAGATGATGAAGGCGAAGGCGATGAGGGCGGCGCTCATGGCCACGGCCACGAGGGCGGAGATGGTTCGCCGCAGGTCGAGGAGCGAAGGCATCAGAGGGCCTCCATCCGGGGTGCAGGACCGGCAGCGGGGGAGAGGGCGGCGGCGTGATGGGCGCCGGACCCGGCCACGCGGGTACCGGCCGGGCGGCGTACGGCCTCGACCCCGGTGATGCGTCCGTCGCGCAGGCGGATGATGCGGTGGGTGGTGGCGGCGGCCTGCTCATCGTGGGTGACCATGACGACGGTCTGCCCCAGGTAATCGCACATGCCGGCCAGGGTCTCCAGCAGGGAGGCGGCCGAGGCGGTGTCCAGCGCCCCGGTGGGCTCGTCGGCGAAGACCACCTCGGGGCGACCCACGAGGGCGCGGGCCACGGCCACGCGCTGCTGCTGGCCGCCGGAGAGCTCGTTGGGA
>CAJZFF010000392.1 GCA_915069725.1 uncultured Actinomyces sp. | reverse complement strand
GCTCGCCGGGGGGGCACAGGGTGACCTCGTCGAGCTCATCAACGAGCTCACCCAGCAGATGCACGCCGCCGCCGAGGACCTCCACTTCGAGCTCGCCGCCCGGCTGCGCGACGAGATCCAGGACCTCAAGAAGGAGCTGCGCGCCATGCGGGCCGCCGACTGATCTCACAGCCATGAGTGACTCGACGTGGCTACGTCGAAAGGAAGCGTCCCGTTAGACTCTCAGGCGTTATACACGGAGGGGAGTACTCCCAACCAACGGCGACGTCGTCATCACGGCGGTGCGGGCACCACATCAGTCCTGCGTTCCCGGCGTCGCGGCCAGAGTGAAGCGCGCCTTGAGCGCCTGTCCACGTGGCGGGAGGAGACCTCCGGTACCAGTTCCGTACCGGAGGAGAACACGTGGACGTCCACATCCTGGGGTGGATCGGCCTGGCGGCCATCATCCTGACCCTCATCGTGATCGACATCGTCGGTCACGTGCGCACCCCCCACGAGCCCACCATGAAGGAGGCCGCCGTCTGGTCGGTGGCCTATATCGGCATGGCCCTGGCCTTCGGCGGCATCGTCTGGTTCGTGTGGGGCGGAGGCTTCGCCCAGGAGTACCTGGCCGGCTACATCACCGAGAAGGCGCTGAGCATCGACAACCTCTTCGTCTTCGTCATCATGATGTCCTCCTTCAAGGTGCCCCGGAAGTACCAGCAGGAGGTGCTGCTCGCCGGCATCGTCATCGCCCTCATCCTGCGGCTCATCTTCATCCTCGCCGGTGCTGCGCTCATCGAGAACTTCTCCTGGGTGTTCTACTTCTTCGGGGCCTGGCTCCTGTGGACCGCCTTCTCCCAGGCCCGGGAGGGCGTCCAGGAGCCCGACGACGATGACGAGGAGTACAGGCCCAGCGGCTTCGTCAAGCTCATCGCCCGCGTCATCCCGATGACCGACGGCTTCGTGGGCGGCAAGGTCATTCATCGCCACGCCGGGCGTACCATGATCACCCCCATGATGCTGTGCATCATCGCCATCGGCACCGCCGATGTCATGTTCGCCGTCGACTCCATCCCCGCGATCTACTCCCTGACCAGCGAGCCCTTCCTGGTCTTCTCCGCCAACGCCTTCTCCCTGCTGGGCCTGCGCCAGCTCTACTTCCTCATTGACGGGCTGCTCGACCGACTCGTCTACCTCCACTACGGCCTGGCGGTCATCCTCGGTTTCATCGGCTTCAAGCTCATCGTTCACGCCCTGCACACCAACGAGGTCCCCTTCATCAACGGGGGCCGGGAGTGGCACGCCATCCCCGAGGCGTCGATCGGAGTGTCCCTGAGCGTCATCATCACCACCGTCCTGGTCACGGTCATCGCCTCGGTCCTCAAGTCGCGGGCAGATGCCCGGCGCGTTGAGGCGGCATCCTGAGGTCTCAGCCGCCAGGAGGAGGGGCGCCCTCCGACTGATTCACTACTGTGTGACGTGTGAGCACCACGCATCCCCCTGAGTCCTCGGTCAACGGGCTCAGCGCCGCCCAGGTCGCCGAGCGCGTCAGCGCCGGACAGACCAACGAGTACCGCGAGCGGACCTCCCGCAGCGCCGCGCAGATTCTGCGAGCCAACGTCTTCACGATCTTCAACGGCATCCTCGGCGCCGCACTGGTCCTCGTCCTGGCACTGGGGCACTGGGCGGATGCGCTGTTCGGTTTCGTCCTTGTGCTCAACACCGCCACCGGAACCCTGGCGGAGATCCGCGCCAAGCGTGCCCTGGATCGTCTGTCCGTGCTGGAGACCCCCCGCGCCGTCGTCGTCAGGGACGGGGCTGAGACCGAGGTGGCCGTCGGCCAGGTCGTTCTCGACGACGTCGTACGGCTCGCAGCCGGCCAGCAGGTGCCGGCAGACGGGGAGGTTCTGACCAGCGACGGCCTGGAGATCGATGAGTCGATCCTCACGGGCGAGTCCCGGCCCGTGCGTCCCGTGAGCGGAGCGAAGGTCATGTCCGGGACCACGGTGACGGCCGGGACCGGACTGTTCCGCACCACCGCGGTCGGCGGGGACGCCTACGCCCACCGGCTGGCCCGCGAGGCCCGCAGGTACTCGCTCGTCGTCAGTGAGCTGCAGGCCGGAACCAACCGAGTGCTGCACTGGATCAGCTGGGTCATCGTGCCCGTGGCCCTGGTGCTGGTGTGGTCCCAGCTGCGGTTGAGCGGAAGCGTCGCCGAGGCCTGGAGCAGCGGTGCCTGGCGCCACGCGGCCGTCGCCGGCATCGCCGGCGTGGTCAGCATGGTGCCCCAGGGCCTGGTGCTCTTGACCTCTGTCAACTTCGCCACCGCCTCCCTGGCCCTGGCCAGGCGCAACGTCCTGGTTCAGGAGCTGCCCGCCGTCGAGGTCCTGGCCCGGGTCGACACCCTGTGCCTGGACAAGACCGGCACCATCACTACCGGCCGTATCCGTCTCGGTGAGATCCAGGGGCCCGACGGCGGCGAGGCTCCCCTGGAGGTGCTCTCGGCGCTCGCGCTTCTCAGTACGGTGGGGGAGGCCAACGCCACCGCCGACGCCATCAGGGAGGGGCTCGCTGATTCCGAGTGGCTCGGTGCACAAGGACTTCAAGAGGCGCTGTCGTCGGCCGGCGCCGGCAGCCGGGACGGTGTGGAGTCAGTGCCCTTCTCCTCACGCCGTAAGTGGTCCGCGGTTCGCGATCGCTCCGGCACCACCTGGGTGCTCGGCGCCCCCGAGATCGTTCTGGCCGGGCACAGCGCGTCAGTGCTGGATCGTGCCCGTCAGATCGCCGCGCGGGGGATGCGCGTCGTGGCCCTGGCCCGCTCGCGCTCGCCCTGGAGGCTGGCCCCGGGGGAGGAGGAGCCGCGGCTTCCCGACGACCTTGAGGCCGCAGGGATCGTGATCCTCACCGAGGAGATTCGCCCCGACGCCGCGGAGACCCTGGCCTACTTCCGCCGGCAGGGCGTCGACGCCAAGGTCAT
>CAJZFF010000391.1 GCA_915069725.1 uncultured Actinomyces sp. | reverse complement strand
TGAGCCCCGTGCCGATCGCCGTGGCCCCAAGGTTCACCTCCAGAAGCAGGGCGGCATTGTTGTGAAGCCGACTGACCTCCTCCTCCAGCAGAACGGCGAAGGCCTCGAACTCCTGCCCCAGGCTCATCGGAACAGCATCCTGAAGCTGAGTGCGCCCCATCTTCAGAACATGGACGAGCTCGGCCCCCTTGGCTCGCATCGCGGCAATGAGTCGCTCGAGCTCCTCGATGAGCGAACCGACAAGGGTGAACAGCCCCAAGCGGAATCCGGTCGGGTAAGCGTCGTTCGTCGACTGGGACTTGTTGACATGATCGTTGGGGTTGATGATGTCATAACGGCCCTTGGCATATCCCAGGTACTCCAGCGCGAGGTTGGCGATCACCTCGTTGGTATTCATATTGACGCTGGTCCCAGCACCCCCCTGGAACTGGTCGACCGGGAACTGATCGAGGCAACGCTCGACAACCAGCACCTGGTCACACGCCCACACAATCGCACCAGAGACCTCCGGGTCAAGAGCCCCCAGATCACTGTTCGCTAACGCTGACGCCTTCTTCACCTGCACCATGCCGCGAACAAAGGCCTCTTCGTCACCAACCACCGATCCAGAGATCTGGAAGTTCTCCATCGCACGTAGCGTATGGATTCCCCAATAGGCTTCCAATGGAACTTCCCGTGCACCAAGAAGATCTTCCTCTGTGCGGGTTGCCTTCGTCATCCTGAGCCTCCGAGTTATCTAGCTAGGCACCTGCTTGCGCGCATCCATGCTGACATACGACACGCACGTTCAGGTCATTGCAGATTCACATACCATGGCTTCCACAATGGTTACGCTATTGTAACCTGCCTAATCCGCTCCGCCTCAACGACACACCACCCTCAGTTATCCCCGTATTTTCAAGACAAACTCGTGTTGGATCACACGCCGCGCCAATCGAGAACCTACTGTCCTCAGGATATTCCAGTCGGTAGCATCCACAGCATGGATGAGTTGAGCGCTCCGGGAGTGTCTGCACTGCGACAGGCGCAGGACACAATTATTGAACACTCACTGGACCGCATCAGTTCGGCCCACGATTTCTACCGAACCCTGCCGGAAGGATCGCGCGACCAGATCGCGGCGGTCGCCCGCCTGGGCGTCACCATGTTCGTCGACTCGGCGGAGAACCCCTCGACCCCGCTGACCCCCTCGCAGATCTTCTCCGTGGCGCCTGCGGCCCTGACCGGCGTCATCACGCTGGAGCAGACCCTGGCTCTGGTGCGCACAGTCCTCGACGTCGTTGTTGACGAGGCTCCTCGAGCCGTGCCCGAGGAGGACCATGACACCGTCCGCATTCTCGTCCTGACCTTCGGGCGTGACGTCGGCTTCGCCGCGGCCGAGGTGTACGCCCGGGCGGCCGAGGCCCGCGGCGCCTGGGACGCACGGTTGGAGTCCGTGGCGGTCGATGCGATGCTTCACGACGCCCCCGAGGACGCCGCGACCCGAGCCGGAACCGCCGGCTGGAACGGGACCGGGCCGGTGGCGGCCATCGCCGCCAAGACCACTCTCGATGCGCTCGGCGTCTCCAGACTGCGCCACGAGTGCCGCAACCTGGCCAGCGACTGTTTGGTATCCGTACGCGGCGACTCCGTCCTCATCGTCCTGGGTGACAGCCAGGCGGCTCACGCTCCGACATCCAAGCACTCCGGTCGGGAGGCCACCCCTGAGCAGCTGGTGGACCAGGCGGCCATGCAGGTGGCCGGCGGCCTGGGCGGGTCGGCCGTCGTCGGCCCGGTGGTTCCAGGGATCTCGCACGCGGGTCGTTCGCTGCGCTCGGCCCTGGCCGGGCTACGAGCCCTGCCCGGCTGGGCCGAGGCTCCCAACCCGGTCCACGCCGACGACCTCCTTCCTGAGCGCCTTCTGGCCGGCGATGAGCTCGCCTGCGAGCAGATCCTCAACCTGGTGCACGCCCCCCTGCACGAGATGGGCGACCCCTTCGAGAGCACGGTGGCCACCTACCTGGCCCTGGGCGGCAGCCTGGAGGCCACCGCCCGGAACCTGTTCGTGCACGCCAACACCGTGCGATACCGCCTGGGCCGGGTCAGCGAGCAGGTCGGCTGGGACGCGACGAACGCCCGTGACGGTCTCATGCTGCACATGGCGATCATCGTGGGCCGACTGGCTGTCAGCCGAGAGGCTTGAGGCGCCGCGGACGTGGTGAGCATCCGCGTCCCCCTCCTAGGCGACCGGACCGTCCGTCCCATTCGGACTGGTCCGGTCGCTGCGCTATGACAACACGTCGGTCACGACTCGCTCCCCGGTAACGCACCTATTCCGGAACACCCCTTCTCATCTGGGACAATGGTCTGACCTGCGGCGCAGCCGCCGGCGAAGCACAACCATCATCGAGTCACAGCGCCGCTACGGAACCTGAATGCTCCGTCGCGGCGCCAGAAGGAGCCACCATGGCTGAGCAGAGCAAGGACGACGTCCTGTCCGTCATCATCCAGATCGTCAGCGAGGAGTCCGGCGTCGCCGCCAAGGACATCACTCGGGAGACCACCTTCGCTCAGGACCTCGACGTCGACTCACTGGGTCTGCTGACCATCGCCACCCAGGTCGAGGAGCGTTTCGGCGTGGCCCTGGACGACTCCCTCATCCCGACCCTGCCCACTGTTGGAGCGCTGGTCGACCTGGTGACCTCCAAGAAGGCCTGACGACACGCATGAGCCCGGAAGCCGAGTGCCGCCCTGACGACGTCGTCGTCACCGGCCTGGGGACCGTCAACCCTCTGGGCGCAGACGTTGAGACCACCTGGAGCGCCCTGCACCAGGGCACCTGCGCGGTTCGCACCCTTGAGCACGAGTGGGTCGAGCACCATGAGCTGCCCGTGCGGATCGGCGCTCCCCTGGCGGTCGATCCCGCCGAGATGCTCCCACCCCGCCAGATACGCCGTCTTGACCGCGCCAGCCAGTGCGCGCTGCTGGCC
>CAJZFF010000390.1 GCA_915069725.1 uncultured Actinomyces sp. | reverse complement strand
AACCGGCGCCGCCGCCGTGAGAGGGCGGTGTCCTAGGCCACTAAACGATGGGGGCATGCTATGGAGTTGTGAACCAGCAGACCTCATCGGACTGCTTGATCCGTACCCCCAGCCGGATTCGAACCGGCGCCGCCGCCGTGAGAGGGCGGTGTCCTAGGCCACTAAACGATGGGGGCTATAGATCAGCAGATATCAAGCAGATCCGCTGGGGTACCAGGACTCGAACCTAGAATAACTGAACCAGAATCAGTCGTGTTGCCAATTACACCATACCCCAAAGGGCTTGACCTCGGAACGGATCACGTCCGAGGCAGCGGGCAGTAATCTACACGCCCACCCCCACCCCATCAAATCGCCAGGGGGTGAAGACCGACACACAACGGACGTCTCGAGGTCTTCCCCCTCCCTCCTCGCACTCGCGGCCTCACAGGACTTTTGCAACCGGCACCGCAGCCCCTCCTGAGCGCTCACAACCAAGCGGACCTCCAGAGGCATCCCCTACACTCCCGTCTAGTTCCTGCTCACCCCACCCTCCTGGGAGGCAACATGCCCACCCGTCTGCGGCACCGTCACCGCCTAGGTCACGGCCCCTGCAGCACTCACCTCCTCACCCTTGGACTGACCCCGATCGCAGCCCTCCCACTGGGCGCCTGCGACCCCGCACACGAAGGACAGCTGAGCGCCGAGCCCACCGGCGTCTCCACCAGGACCACCCCCTCGGGCTCACCAGCGCCGTCCACGACACCGCCCCCGATACCGTCGGCAACACCTTCCGCGACAACCCGGACGGCCCCGAACGTCACGATCTCCAACAACAAGACCGGCACGTGGCACCGGCAGTACGACATACTCAAAGAACCGGTCGCGACGTCGACAGAAATCAGCCAGGCCTACAACTTCCACACAGGAGGATACCCAGCCATCATTTTCTCCAACACAGATCAGTCGATCAACAGCAAAAGAAAAAGGGGTGGAGACAACACAATCTCCTCCGTCAAGGTACGGCAGACGATGCCCAACCACGCTTCTTTCGTGGTGACCTCAGGGTCGACTCCCGTCGAAGCCATACCGGACGCGCTCGCCTCCACCGATGCATGGCATCAGTTCCTGTCCTCGACACGAGTGGCGGGACTCGATGCTGGGGCCATGGATTAGATGAGTTCCAGCACCGATCCACAGCACCTCCCTTCCTCCTTCCTCACCACCAGGAGAGCCGCATTGCCTCATCCAGCACCGCACCATCGCCAGATGTTCCTCGCCCGCACCCCCTCCAGAGCTCGTCGCCTCGCCCTGGGGATGTGCCTCGCAGCCAGTCTGGCGCTGAGCGCCTGCGGCCCCGCCCACAAGGGACAGCTGAAGGTCGAGCCAGCCGACGCCTCCGCCGAGGCCAGTGCCGAGGCCAGCGAATCCAGCTCGCCCGCACCGTCCAAGTCACCGAGCCCGACCGCCTCGGCGTCGACGCCCTCCCCTTCAGCAACGACATGGACGGCACCGAGTGTCACGGTCTCCAGTGAGGACTCGTCGGTCTGGACGCATGACGACGAACGCATCAAGAAGGACTCGGCCGGCCCTAACGGAACTATTGACGGATACACGGTTAACGCCAACCCCGCCTGCTTCGGCTATATTTCTACAACCGCCGAGGAGAGGTACTACAGCCTCCGAGGAGTCGGGGACGACATTCAGTCCAAGGCGGCTCTCAAGAGTCAGCAGACGATCTTTTCCGGATATCAGACGACACAGGGTCCAAACCAGGTGGACGCCGTCCGGGACGACAGCGGGACCTTGCCTGGCTATGAGGAGACCTTCTCCGTGACCGTCAACTTCTCGGACGCACCCAATACGCCCATGGATGGGTATCGCTTCGACAGGCGAGTGGGAGAGAAGGGGTTCGCGCTCGAGGTCATGCTGCTGTGCCCCCAGGGCTCCCTCATCGGGCTGGATCAGTGGCACACGATTCTGGGAGGCATCCGGCTCCAGGGCATCGACGCCGGAGCCATGTAATCGGCCAGCACGGCCCGCAGAAGAGCGGGACGGCCGGTGCGGTCCTGTACTCAGCTCTGCACTCACTGGCCGGTGGGGCCGGGACGCGCGCACTCAACGCCGCGTCCCGGCCCCACCGGCTCAGTTCATAGTGCAGTCACCTCACCCGAGCCGGGCCCGAAGAGCCTTCAGCCTGGCCAGAGTAGAGCTGCTTCCAAGGATCTCCATGGACTCGAACAGGGGCGGAGAGACCTGTCGCCCGGTCACCGCGACACGCAACGGGCCGTAGGCCAGACGCGGTTTGATCCCCTCGCCGTCGGGCATGCCCCGTCCCTCGACGATGGCGGCCCTGAGGGCCTCCTCCACATGGTCTCTGTCCCACTGCTCGACGCCCAGCCCCTCCAGGGCGCGGATACCGGCGTCCAGGACATCACTCGCCGAGTCCTTGAGCTTGGTCCTGGCCCTGTCGTCAATGGTGAGGTCGTCGTCGGCAACGAAGAGGAAGCCGAGCATGTCACGGCACTCGCGCAGTAACTGGATCCGGGTCTGGATGAGGGGCGCCGCTGCGCTGAGGATCTCCTGCTCGCGCGCAGAGAGCTCGTCGAAGGAGGCCGCCGAGACCAGCGGCACCTGCGTGACCTCGTCGGTCGGGTCAGGGTAGGCGTCGGCGAGGTAGGGCACCAGGCGGTCGCGGAAATCCTTCTCCTCCAGCGCTCGCACCTGCTCGGCGTTGATCGCCTCGCACTTCTTGGGGTCGAAACGGGCCGGGTTGGGGTTGACGTCATGGACGTCGAAGGCCTCGATCATCTCTGCGGCGGAGAAGACGTCCCGGTCAGCACTGAGCGACCATCCCAGCAGGGCCAGGTAGTTGAGCAGTCCCTCGGGGATCATGCCGCGGTAGCGGTGGATGAGGAGGTTGGACTGGGGGTCGCGTTTGGACAGCTTCCGGTTGCCCTCCCCCATGACGTAGGGCAGGTGCCCGAACTCGG
>CAJZFF010000389.1 GCA_915069725.1 uncultured Actinomyces sp. | reverse complement strand
CCGCCACTCGCGACTGGTACGCGCAGTTCACGGCGGAGGTCTACGGCGAGGCGACGGGCACTGCCTCCCAGCTCTTCGAGGCGCCGGCCGCGCGGATCCCGGCTGGACCGCGGCGAGCGCTCATGGCAGCGCTGACCGTCACCGGCACCCGCACGGCGCTGTCCCGAGCGGTCTCCATGCGCACCATGCTGCACCACCCCATGGCTTTCGAGGCCTTCAACGCCCCCATGCCCTACGCCGAGCAGATCCTGCGCATGGCCAGGGGGGCCGCCTCGACGGGCCTGTGGACGCGGCTGTTCCTGGACGGGACCTGGGGCGCCGAGCCCGTCGCCCCCATGAGCTGAGAGCTCGTAGGCCCCGATGCGAGCGCCGTCAGAGCGTCAGCAGTCCGTCAGTCGCAGATGTCGATGTGCCACAGCGAGGCCGTGCCGCCGGAGTCGACGAGGGTGAAGCCGCTGGAGGTGTCGACCCCGTAGAGGCCGGGTCGGAACTTGCTGAGCCGGTTGCCGTTGAAGACGATGTCCTTGTCGGCGTAGAAGTACTGGATCCCGTGCCGCTGGAGGAGCTCGCACACGTGGGGGTCGGTGTGAATCCGGTTGAAGTTCTCGCGCAGGTAGATCCCGTCCTGGTCGTCGGCGGCCTGACCGGGGAAGACCCACACGCTGCGCATACCGGTGAGGATGGGGATGTAGCCGGTCCCGGCCACCGGGTCACCGATGACGACGGCGTTGTCCGGCAGCTCGTCGGGCAGGCGGCGGATCATGTCGAGCTCGGCCGTATCCGCGATGAAGCGGGTGTCTCCGTGCACGGGAAGATATCCCTCGCGTACGTCGGTGGCCACGGCCCGGCTCCCGATCAGCATGATGGGCAGGCACACGGCCAGGGCGGCGACGGCGGCCCCCGCCCTGAGCACCGCCGTGCTCACCGAGGCCAGGCCGATACGTCCCAGGGCTGCGCGCAGCGCGGAGCCGGCCCGCGCTCCCAGCGGGCTGAGCCACGTGCGCAGCGCGTCCAGGGCGACGACGACGAGGAGCACCGCCAGGACGGCGGTCATCGCCTTGATGCGGTGGGGGACCCGGTAGAACAGGCCGGTGATCGATGAGAGCACCGGGATGGGGGCGATGGCGGCCAGGATGAGGGACATGCTGAAGACCCATGCCACCACGAGCTCCCAGCTCCGCCGCCGCCACAGGCAGATCGCAGCGCCCAGGACGCTCAGAATCGTCAACGGTATCTCAACCCACTCGATGGCCCAGCCGCCGAAGTAGTCCAGGGTGATGGGGATGAGGAGCTTGGTGGTCAGGTTGCTCCAGTCCAGCTCGGTGTACCTGCCGAAGTGGTGCTGCTGGGGACCGGGCAGCATGACGAAGGCGACGAGCGCGACTACCGCCAGGACGGCGCCGATCCACCAGGCCGCGGCCTGAGCGCGTCGCTCGCAGCGCCAGCTCCTGATCCCCGAGTGCACCGCCTGGCACAGGAGGATGCCGAACAGCGGCCACAGGAGCATCGCCGCCGCTGAGGTGTGGATGAGGCAGGACCCGACGAAGAAGGGGATGATGGCGCTCAGCGCCATGGCGGCACGCGCCCGTGCTCCCCAGACCGACGTGTTCTGCTCCCGGGCGGCCACCACCGTGAGGGTGCGGGCACGGCGCCAGCACTCGATCGACATGGCGATGACGGCCGGGCAGGTGGCCACCGCCATGCAGTAGGGCCACAGCGCCGCACCGTAGGTGAGCCGCCAGGGGAAGACCGGAGCCAGGAGTGAGGCGGCCAGTGCCAGGTAGGGGGCGTGGCGGACCTTGGGCAGCGCGGTACGAGCCAGGTAGACCAGGCCGAGGTACCACACCAGCGCCACGGCCAGCAGCAGGACGTTGTTGGCGATGAGCGTCTCACGCCAGCTCCACGCTCCCAGGCTGGCGACCTGGTGCCACACGATCGGGTAGAAGCCCGCGTGGCTCGTGAGCCCGAACATGCCGGCGTTCGGGTTGAACATCGAGGCGTAGTCCTCGCGCTCGATGATGGCGACCTGCATGTAGTGGTAGAGGGCGTCACCGCTCTGGGAGACCGCGTTGGGCGGGATCGTGAGAATGACGGGCAGCGCGGTGACGGCCCAGAACACCAGGACCGTCAGGAAGAGCCTGCGCTCGGCGCGTCCGCCGTCGGTGCGCATGGTCATGCCCTCCCGCTGATCCTCGGGCATGAGGAGGATCCCCGGGTCCCAACGGTCGATGAGGCGCTTCGCCGTGGTGGAGGCGAGAGCCAGGAGTGCGGTCGTCACCATGACGGGGATCCAGCCCCAGGGCTTGCCGACGGCGGCCTGGAAGAGCCCGTCGGCCGTCAGGATGAGGGCGCTGATGGTCGGGGCCAGCGCGACGGGACGGATCCCTCTCATCCCGGCGGCGCGCAGCACGAGCCATCCGACCCCGAAGAGCGCCGAAAGAAGCAGGACAGCGGTTGGCAGGGTGTTGAACCAGTCGACCAGGCTGTTGGTCACCAACGTTGTTCCTCACTCACTCGACGTACGTCACTGAACTCATCGACCTTCTTGCTCGCGTCATCGGCCCCGGCGATGACCTCCTGCACGATGCGGGCGGCGGACTGCCCCGTGGCACGCAGCGAACGGTGGTCCTCGACCCAGTCGTGGAAGCGCTGCGCCGTGGCGGGCCGCGCACCCGAGGCGATCTCGGCGTCGTAGGTGTCCAGCGCTGTGCGCATGGCCTCGGCGACCGCCGCCGCGTCGTGCTCGGCCGCCCACCCCAGGTCGAAGTCGCGCACGTCCGCGGACACCGGTCCGCGACCGGCGAAGAGCACCGGCGTGCCGCACCCCAGGGCGGAGAGGACCTTGGTGGGGTAGGCGAAGTCGTAGCCCTGCCCGGGCTTGATGGACACCAGGGCCGCTGCGGCGCCCCGCTGCCACACGGCGGCCTCGGCCGCGGGCACGGCCGGGTGCATGATGACGGCCGGGGCGCCGTCGGGGCCCGC
>CAJZFF010000388.1 GCA_915069725.1 uncultured Actinomyces sp. | reverse complement strand
GTCCAGCCGGCGGCCGCAGCCGCGGACTGGGCTGAGGCCGTGACGTCAGTCGTGTCGGCCGAGTCGACCTCGTGCCACTGCGATGCGGGGCTGAGCGCGGTCGTGCCGTCGTTGACGGGCTCTACGGGCTCTACGGGCTCGACGTCCTCAGCCTCAGTGGACTTGGACTCATCAGCCTTCGGCTCCTCGTCGGCCGGGACGGCAACGTCATCGGCGCCCGGCTCGTCCCCTACCTCGTCAGCCGGCTCCTCGGAACCCGGCTCCTGAGCCTCATCGGCAGCGTCCTGAGCGGTCTGCGCCTCCGCATCGGTCTCAGCGGCCGCCTCAGCCGCAGACTCCGCGGACCCCGCGGCATCAGCAGCACTGGCCGCTGCGTCGTCGGTCAGGTAGCCGCGCGCACGCAGGTTGGCGAGGACCTCGACGTTCCCGGTACTGGCCAACCAGCCGAGCAGGTCGGGATAGGCGGCCGGGTTGGTCGACAGCGGCGCCCACAGGTCGGGGCGGCTCTGTGCGATGGCGGCCTGCAGGGCCTGGTCCGGAGTCTGAGCGGCAACTGTCGCATCGGCCTGATGCGCCGCCATCATGAGCTGAACCGGATCCATGCAGAGCCTTTCCGGGAGAACGTATGGGTGACCTCGACTGATCGGGCGCGCAGCCAACCCATCCCGGGTCCTTCACCAGGCTCCGATCATCCCCGATGGTAATCACGAATCGTCGGAAAAGTTAGAAAACGGACTCCACCTCACCAACGCCCGCATCTTCCATATCTTCCATGCGCCCCGTCCACCCCTCGTCTCAGGGTCATCCCCTACCGAAGGTCAGGGTGGGGACTGGTCAAGAGGTCAGGGGCTGGTCCTCCGCCAGGAGGATTCACCCGTCCCATGCCACTGCCAGACTGAACCTATGAGTAGTTCCACCCCCGTCGCCGCGTCCTCCGTCCTCACACCTCACCATCCGGTGGATGACCCCGTGGTCTCCGCACGCAACCTCACCAAGGTCTACGGCCGCGGATCGGGCGCCGTCACAGCGCTCGACTCCGTCAACGTCGACATCGCCCGCGCCCGCTTCACCGCCATCATGGGGCCGTCCGGCTCCGGCAAGTCCACGCTCATGCACTGCCTGGCCGGCCTGGACTCGATCACCTCCGGGGAGATCATGCTCGACGGCGACATGGTCTCCTCCATGAGCCAGCGTCGCCTCACCCGCCTGCGCCGCGAGCGCATCGGCTTCATCTTCCAGTCCTTCAACCTGGTCCCCACCCTCACGGCGGCGGAGAACATCACCCTGCCCCTGGATATCGCCCGCAAGAAGGTCAACCCGCAGCGCTTCGACCAGGTGATCGACGCCGTCGGCCTCAGGGAGCGCCTGTCCCACCGGCCCGCCGAGCTCTCCGGCGGTCAGGTTCAGCGCGTGGCCTGTGCCCGGGCGCTCGTGGGCGAGCCGGCGGTCGTCTTCGCCGACGAGCCCACCGGCAACCTGGACTCCCACTCCACCGACCAGGTCCTGGAGATCCTGCGCCGCAGCGTCGACGACCTGGGGCAGTCGGTGGTCATGGTGACCCACGAGCCGGAGGCGGCCGCCTGGGCCGACACCGTCATCTTCCTGCGCGACGGGCACGTCGTCGCCCAGCTGGAGGACCCCGACCGCGACCGGGTCCTGGACGCCCTGCGCGAGCTGAGCGAGACCGAGCCCGCCCCCGCAGCCGCCCCGCTCACCGGCTCGGCCGTCAAGGGGGCCTGAGCCATGAGACGAGTCGCCTGGCGCTCCGTGCGCGCCCACGCCAAACAGTTCTTCCTCACCACCTTCGCCGTCATGCTCGGGGTGGCCTTCCTGTCGGGCACGCTGGCTCTGCGCGCCTCCCTGTCGGAGACCTTCTCCAATCTGGTCTCCTCCACCGCCACCTCGGACCTGTATGTCCAGGGCCCCAAGATCGCCGGCAGCGGCAACGACAGCTCGTCGAGTTCGCAGCCGACTCAGCCCATCGACAGCTCCCTGACCGAGCAGATCAAGCAGATCGACGGCGTCGAGGCCGCCAACCCCAGCGTCCAGGTGGCAGGGGTCCTCGTGGGCTCCAACGACGCCCCGGTCACCACCACCGGCGCCCCCACACTCTTCGTACCGCTGTACGACAACGAGAAGGGCCTGACCTGGGTCCAGGGCCACAAGCCTCAAGGGGCCGGTGAGATCACCCTGGAGTCCGGCGCCCTGAAGAACTCCGGCCTCAAGGTCGGGGACAAGACCCACATCGTGGTGCAGGGCTCACCCACCGAGGTCACCGTGGTCGGCGAGTTCCACTACGAGTCCTCCATGGCCAGCGCGACGGTCGTGGGCGTGGACCCGAACTGGCTCATGCCCATCGCCGCCCCGGACGGGAAGGTGACGACCATCGCCGTCGACGTCGCTCAGGGCTCCTCAGTGGACACCGTCAAGTCCGAGATCACCAAGATCCTTCCCGACGGCGCCCAGGTCCAGACCCGCGCCGAGGTCATCAAGGAGCAGAACAAGGCCATTGAGGAGCAGCTGGGCTTCGTTCAGGTCTTCCTGCTGGTCTTCGTCGTCGTCGCAATGTTCGTGGGCTCCTTCATCATCATGAACTCCTTCGCGATGAGCGTGCGTCAGCGGGTCAAGGAGTTCGCCCTGCTGCGGGCGGTCGGGGCCTCGCCGGCCTCCGTGTTCGGCGTGGTGTTCCTGCAGGCGGTCGTCATCGGCGTCGTCGGCTCCGCCCTGGGCGTGGCCGCGGGTGCGGGGCTGCTGGCCGGGTTGTCCGCACTGCTCGACGCCGCTGGCATGCCGCTGCTGGAGGGCACAGGCCTGAGCGGGACGATCATCGCGATCTCGCTGGCGGTGGGCCTGGCCGTCACCGTCGTCGGCGCTCTGCTGCCGGCTCGGGAGGCCGCCTTGACCCACCCGGTCGAGGCCATGCGCGGCGTGTCAGGTTCCCGGGAGAAGTCCCTGGTGCTGCGCACGATCCTGGGCGGGCTGCTGCTGGCGGCCGGCGCGGCCGCGATCGC
>CAJZFF010000387.1 GCA_915069725.1 uncultured Actinomyces sp. | reverse complement strand
GAGCGCAATCGCTCGCCCTCGACGCCGGTCACCTCGGTGGGGAAGGGCCCCTCCCCCACGCGGGTGGCGTAAGCCTTGACGACACCGACGACGGAGTCGATGCGGGTCGGTCCCACGCCCGTCCCGGTGCAGGCGCCGCCGGCGGTCGGGCTGGAGGATGTGACGAAGGGGTAGGTGCCGTGGTCGATGTCGAGCATGGTGGCCTGTCCGGCCTCGAACAGGACCGTCTTGCCGTTATCGAGAGCGTCGTTGAGGACCAGGGAGCAGTCGATGACCATGGGCCGTACGCGGTCGGTGTAGGACAGCAGTTCGTCGGCGACCTCGTCGGGGTCGATGGCGGGACGGTTGAAGATCTTCAGGAAGAGTCCGTTCTTCTGGTCGAGGGCGGAGCGGACCTTCTGGCGCAGAATCGACTCGTCGAACAAGTCTTGGACGCGCAGGCCCACACGATTCATCTTGTCCGCGTAGGTGGGGCCGATGCCCCGCCCCGTGGTGCCGAGCCGACGTTCCCCCAGAAAGCGCTCGGTCGTACGGTCCAGCACCCGGTTGTAGGAGGGGATGAGGTGAGCATTGGCCGAGATCCGCAGGGATGAGGCGTCCCGGCCGCGGGAAGCGATCTCGGCGATCTCGGCGACCTTGGCGATCGGCCAGCCGTAGACGCCTGCGGAGACGGCCGGCAGGGCGATGCCGGTGCAGCCGAGCTGGATGGCGAGCTCCAGGGAGCTGTCGAAGCAGGCGCGCAGCAGGGCGGGGTCGTCCTCACCGGCGTGAAGGTTGGGGCCCACGGTGTGGATGACCCAGGCGGCGGGCAGGTCGAAACCAGGGGTGGCCACGGCGCGGCCGACCGGCAGACCGTCGGGCAGCTCGGTGTCGCGTACCTTCTGGCAGGCATCGAGCAGGCCGGGGCCGGCTGCACGGTGGATGGCGCCGTCGACTCCTTTTCCACCCAGGAGGGTGCTGTTGGCGGCGTTGACGATGGCGTCGACCTTCTCGGTGGTGATGTCACCGACGACGGCCTCAATGCGCATGGGAGCTCCTTGTCTGCGGAGGGTGCTCGGCAGGTGATCTCAGGCTGTTCGGTCCTTCACCTTCTCGGCACCTTCTCGGGCGTGATGGGCCCGAGTATGAGGGGCCCGGGCCGGTGAGAGCGCTCCGGGGCGTGGGCCAGTAGGCGGACCGGTCGTGAGCAGCCTGGCACGGTGGGCGCCTCGGGCCAACCGGGTTCCCACGGGGAGCGAACGCCGACGTGACGGAGGACTCAGCCGATCCGATTTCCTCCCCACGGTGGGTGGAGGCTATGCTGTCGCCTGCTGCACGCGGGGTGTGGCGCAGTTTGGTAGCGCGCTTCGTTCGGGACGAAGAGGTCGTGGGTTCAAATCCCGCCACCCCGACGACGAGGACGTCCGCGAGCTTGCTCGTGAGACGTCCGAGGAGGAAGGGGTAGCAGGCCGCCAGGCCGAATACCCCGACGATGAGAAGACCCATGAGCTTGCTCATGAGGTCTTCGAAGAGGAGGGGGTAGCAGGCCGCCAGGCCGAATACCCCACCCAAGGAAGAAGCCCATGAGCTTACTCATGGGCTTCTGACGCGTAGGGGCCGACAGGCCGAAGGCCTAAGCACCCCGACGGCGAGACGATGAGAAGGCCTGCGAGTTCACTCGTGGGCCTTCTGTCGTCCCAGGGCCGGCCCTTGCACGGCCATCGAACCTGCCCCACATCCCCCACATTGCGGGTGTTCGATCGCGCGACTTCTCGCTTCACAGTCACACCCGACCGCCCGCACTGCACGAGGGAGGGGCACCACTGCACGAACCTCGGGTGTACTGCATGGGGGTCGGAGGTTCGTGCAGTACGCACAACCCACGGCCAGTACCTCCCGACCCTCGTGCAGTAGGAGCCCGGGACGAGGCCACCGGCCGCACGCTCTACCCTGAGGTGAGGAAACCACCGGGAAGGAGGCCACGTATGCCGGATCCCAGCACCGAGCTCGAGGAACTGCATCGCCGGGTTGAGGAGCAGTCCCAACGAATCGATGAGCTCCAAGACGCCCTCCACACACTGTCGCTCGCGGTCCAGTACCGGCAGGAGGAGCCCTACCTGGCCTTCCTGGCGGAGCATGGCATCGCCGGCCGACGGCGGCTCGCGCTGAACGGGGTCATCAATGGGGTGCTCTCCCGGGCCCGGGGTGACATCCCCTCCCTGGGCCAAGGTGCCCGCACTGAGCTGGCGGAGGACTTTCCCGCACTGGCCGAGGCCTACCTGCCCGAACCGATCGACGGAGACGAGGCCGTCCGCATCGTCGGAGAGGTCCTGGGAAGTGAGCGCCTTGGCGCCCAGGCGCTCGAGGCCCACCGCGCCCGCGGCCTGGGGCGCGAGGGCCACCAGGCACTCACAGGCCGCTCAGACACCCAAGGCCACAACGCGTAGCCGCGGCGCTCCAGACGGCCGGGTTACTCGACGCCGACTATTCACGCACACGCACGCGTCACCGAATTCAAGAATCCGTGGCGCACCCACAACCCCCTTCCTCATCCCTCACCCCTCCTGCCGTCAACACACCCCCGCCGCCGGCCCCGGAGCCACCCACAACCACGACGCGTAGCATCGCCCTCATGAGTCTGAGTTCCCGCGAGCGCGAGGCCACTGCCCGCGAGCTCTCCGCCAACCTCGCCCTCACCGGCCTCACCGCCGAGCAGATCCGCGATCGTACCGGTCTGCCCACTGACCGCTTCGAGGCCGCTCTGACCGTCAACGCCGTCATGAACCCCGCCGACGTCTGGCTGGTACACGACACCATTGAGGACGCCGTACGCGAGGCCGGCAACACTCCGCTGCCCTACTCCAGGCTGACTGACTCCATGCGCCAGGCCGCTGCTCTCTGGTTCGGTTACCGCCGGTAGTCCGACGCCGCCCCGTTCACCCCACGCGGCCGCTCACCCGACGTGGCGGGCCACCCTGCTCCGCCGTCGAACCGGCTCCGCTCACCCCCACCCACCCTCTTCGCCACCCACAG
>CAJZFF010000386.1 GCA_915069725.1 uncultured Actinomyces sp. | reverse complement strand
ATAGGGACTGCCATATACAAGCGCCCGTCTGCGCCGAGCGTCTCCCGTCCCTGAGAATAAACACTTGGGACGGCCCCAGGCATCCCGACTGGAACAACGACGGGGGCATGACCCACCGGAACGTCACCGGAACGCCAGGTACCGGAGAACCACTGGCGAACCGGCCGAGACCACACCATCACCATTGAGCTGAGGACAATCAGATCGCCAATATAAATCCGATGCTCAACCACAGACTCCGCCGCGAACACCAACGCCTGAAGCACAGTCAGAGTAACGAAGGCGGCATAGTAGCGCCTTCGGTTCGACACGACAACAACCCCAACCCCAAGAACAAGCTCCACGAACCTAATAACGTACGTGAAAAGAGGTTCCTTCAACGCCCCCTGAAAAACACTTTCCAGCCCCCAACCAGGAAGTCCCATCACCCCATAAGTGGCGCGAAAAAAGAAGAGCACAGAGACAATTATCAGCATGATCGATACGCCTCGAGAAAATGCTACTCCGAGCAGCTTAAGACGAACCCCTGTCGAATCTCTTAGAGTCGACAGAATTAAAGCTACAACAACCGGAAATAGAGCCACCACAACCACAAAAGACGCCTGAATCGGATCATCCAGAAACGACACGCTGTATGCTGCAGCAGGCACCAGGGAGGCCACTATACCCGCTTGATCCCGCCTTCTCACATACATAACCACTGCGACAATATTCACCCACACAGGAGCAAACAAAAGGCTTTCAGGCAAATACCACAGAAGTAAATCCCGACCCACGGAAAAGATGCGCGAAAAACCATGAGTCGGAATGATCGTCACGCTGACGATCAACGAGACTATCAGAAGCGCAACAACTGCAATGTCCAGGCCAGAAAACCTGTTCGAATCGGGTGCACTCGCCAGCGCCGCCCCGGCGCGTCGTTCCTTACGTGGGGGCGTCGGCGGCACATTGTCGGGCTGTGAGAGCAAGGAGGAGTCACTCATGGAGTGAGTATCACCCCCAGGTCGCCCGATCGACTAGTCAGTAAGCAGCAATGGGGGTAGCAGCATCGTCCAACACCGGACAAGACGCCTCGCACTCTCCTCGGGATGCCACCCCGGGGCACTGCGAACCGGCAGAGGGCTGAAGGTTGCCGGGGCGCGCCGGCTCAGGAGCAGATCACATCGATGTCGCCGTCGTACTTGGTGGTCAGGACGTCGTCAGGCAGGGCCTTGCCGTCGTGCTTGCGGGTGCGGGTGACAGTGATGTCGAATCCCTGCTGCCCCCCGGAGGTGGGTTCACAGTCGGGACCGGACCCGTGCTTGGTCCTCACCGGACGGAAGTTGGAGCGATCCGAGGAGGTGATGGAAACGTCGTAGTACTTGGTCGACCACAGCCGCACGTGGATCTGCTCACCGTCCAGCCACGCCTGGGCCAGTACCGCATGGGACGTGGAGTTCGTGAACTTCATGTCGAGATTGCCGGTCCACAGGGTCGCCTCACGCCCGGCCGGGTAACGCTCGAAGTAGTACTGGTGGGGGTGATGCTCGGTGTCATCCATCCCGGCCTCAAAACCGGCGTTGAAGACGGTGGTGGCCACCTGGCTGAGTCCACCTCCCATCGCGTCAACATGCTCTCCGTTCTGAATGACCCCGGCGGCGGCGAAGCCGTGCTCGCCGTCGACCTCGCCGAGGGTCTTCTCCAGGGAGAAGACCTCGCCGGGCTTGACGACGGTGCCGTTGACGAGCTCGGCCCCGCGGGTGAGGTTCTGGGTGCGCGGCGCGTCCCCGGCGTTGTACGGGGTGGCGAACTCGCCGATCGCCTCGCTGATACCCCACTCGTTCTGCGGCGTCTTCACCGTCGGCTCGGCCACGACCATCGGCAGGGTCACGGTCCGGCCGGCGACGTCGGTGGCGGAGGTGCCGGCCTTGAGCAGACTCGCAGACAGGGCCGCGGTGTCGATGGTCTTCCCCTGAGCGGCGGGGACATACTGGGGACGAGCCCCAGGGGCGCCGGTGGCGGAGCCGTCGATCTTCCAGGTCGCGTTCTGGGCGGGGGTCTCGACCTGACCGACCCTGGCGACGATGGCGTCGCGCAGCGCGGTCGGGTCGAAGGTGGCGCTCAAGGTGCCGCCCTCGGAGGAGATCTTCAGCATCTCGGCGGTGTCCTGCGGTGAGAAGGCCGCGGCCGCGCCGGGGTTCTTGCTCTGCGCGCCGGCGTCGGCCGTGTTCACGGTCAGTCCGCTGGAGAGCAGCGGCGTGAGGGTGCCGTCAACGAACTCGGAGGCCTCCTCGTCGGTGATGGCGGGAGTCGCGGTGCCCTCGGCCATGGCCAGGGTCTTCTTCCCCAGCGGCCAGGTGCCGCCGATCTGCTTGAGAGAGGCCTCGACGTCGAGTCCGATGCCGTTGCTCGCGGGCGTGGTGACCGGCTTGGTGCCATCGAGGGTCACGGTCGCCGAGACCGCACCATTGGCCATCGTGTCGACCCGGTCCTCCAGGGCGCCGCGCAGCGCGGTGGAATCGACCCGGATGACGGCGTCAGTGTGCTGGCCGCCGAGGCGCTGAGCCAGGGTGAGGGGGTTGAGGGTGAATCCGGTGAGCTTCTTGACCGAGGCGTCGGTGTCGACCGAGATTCCCGACTTGGCGGGCACGAGCTCGGAGCTGCCCTGCCCGACGGTGAGGGTGACGGGCTGGGCGAGCTGGTCACCGACGCCCTTGCTGATGCGATCGCGGGCCTCCTTGGGGCTCAGGCCGGAGACGTCGACGCCGGAGACGGTAGTGCCCGAGGCGATGTGCTGGGTGGTCCACCAGGCGATGCCGCCCCAGGCCAGGAGCAGGGCCGCGGCCCCGGCGGCGCAGGCAGCGGGGATGAGGCGCCGACGGCGCGAGGTGCCCGACCCGGCAACCGCGCCGTTGGTCTTCTTCGAGACCCCCTGGGCCTTGGTGGGCTTGTGCGTCGTCGCGGCCGCGGCGAGGGTCTCGGGGACGGCGGCGGGCGCGGCGTTGTCCCCCACCGGATCGGCATCGCCCTCGGCGGGGTCA
>CAJZFF010000385.1 GCA_915069725.1 uncultured Actinomyces sp. | reverse complement strand
CCTGCCTGCGGCTCCCGCTCCTCGCGGCGGTGCCCACGCGGCCCAGAACCCGGTAACCCGCCCGGTCCCGCTGGCCCCTCCGCCCTCGTCGTCGTCGCCGGCGGCTGCGGCGCACTTGTCGGAGGTCAGTGCGGCTGAGGCGCTCTCGTCGGGGAGCATGCCGGCCTACGTGGATGAGGCCTACAGCTCCTACGGCTCGGCACCGACGCAGCAGTCGGTCTCCGATCTTGAGGTTCCTCAGGTGATCGGGGTCGACGCCGACGATGACGGCATCGACCTGCCCGACTTCCTGCGCTGAGCCGCATCGCTGTCCGGGGGCGCGGCAACATGTGCGATACCACCGCCGTCGAGGCCTCGGACCTGATCGAGGTGGATCTGGGCCCGCGGGCTCGTGGGTTCTTCACCACCCGCGGCCTGCGGGCCCGTCCCGTCTCGGCCCCGGGAGGCGGCGCCCAGGACCGAGATGCCGAGAGTGAGGAAGGGACCTCATATGACGGGTGGAATCTGGCGCTCCACGTCGGAGACGACCCGCAACGTGTTCATTGTCACCGTCGTCGGCTCGAAGAGCTGCTCGGGCTTGAGCAGGGGAGTCACCTGGCCTGGATGAACCAGATTCACTCCGCCGTCGTGGCCACGGCTCAGACCGGTGAGGTGCCCACGGCGGACGCCCTCGTCCTGGACTCTCGGACAGGCGGGGCGCCCGCAGGCTGCTGCGTTCTCGTGGCCGACTGCGTTCCCGTTCTGCTCGCGTCCCGGGACGGTGCTCTGACGGCTGCCGTGCACGCCGGGCGGCGAGGCATGCTCGACGGCGTCGTCCCCGCCACCGTCGACTCCCTCCGACGTGGTGGAGTGGATCCAGCGGATCTGTGGGCCGCCGTGGGGCCGTCGATCTGCGGCTCCTGCTACGAGGTCCCCGAGGAGATGCTTGCACTGTCCGCGCAGCGCGAACCGGCGTGCGCCTCGCGCACATCGTGGGGGACGCCCGGCCTTGATGTTGCGGCAGGGGTCCTCGCCCAGCTCGAGCGCGCCGGTGTTGGTCACATCAGCGCCGGTCAGTGGTGCACCTACGAGGACCCTCGCTTCTTCTCCTACCGCCGTGACGGAGTGACGGGACGTCTGGCGGGCATTGGAGTTCCGCAATAAGTCCCGTCTGCTGAATAACTCCTGGGCGTGACCTTCCTGAAACCTGAGGTGGGGGACACGCCGAGGTGAGGTCCCCGTGCGGTGTCGCGGGGGCGGATACCGTCGCAGCACATCCGGAACGCAGGGGACCGGACGAACCAAGGAGCGATAAATGGGCGCGCTGCGCAGTATGACCAGTTTCCTCGGCTACTCGGAGCCGGAGGAAGAGACCTACGAGGACAGCTACGAGGCTGCCGACGCCGGTTACGCCGTGCAGGAGCACGAGCAGGACTTCGTTGACGAGGGGTATGAGGACTTCTCCGCCCCGGCTGCGCCCGAACCCGTTGCCGCCGCCCCGGACCTTCGACGTATCGTCACGGTTCACCCCTCGACCTACAACGAGGCCAGGATCATCGGCGAGTCCTTCCGTGACGGCGTTCCCGTCATCATCAACCTCACCGGCATGAGCGAGTCCGACGCACGTCGCATGGTGGACTTCTCCGCCGGTCTGGTCTTCGGGCTGCACGGTGCCATCGAACGTGTCACTCCGCGCGTGTTCCTGCTGACTCCGGCCAGCGTGGAGATTGACGGCGGTGAGGTCGCCGAGGCCCGCGGCCGCTTCTTCAACCAGAGCTGAGCTGACTCGTACGTGAACCTCGTCTCCGCGGTAGCCGGGATCCTGTCGAGCATTCTGAGCCTGTACTTCCTCATCCTCCTGGTCAGGGTCGTGCTCGACTGGATTCAGGTCTTTGCCCGCCAGTGGCGCCCCCAGGGGATCGTCCTGGTGCTGGCCAACCTTGTCTACGCTCTGACGGATCCTCCTCTGCGAGTGATCCGTCAGAGGGTTCCCATGGCACGCCTGGGAGGGGTCGGTATCGACCTGAGCTTCCTGGTCCTGGTCTTCGGGATCTGGATCATCCAGTGGTTCCTCGGACTTGTCATCTGAACAGGTGTGAAGTTGTGAGCGAACCGCTAGAGTGCTGTTCTCACGTCAGCGTGAGATAGCGCGCTTGATGTGGCCTGAACCTCGAGTTCAGGTACTCTGTCCGCATGAGTGACCGGATGCCCGGTGCTCGTGACCTTATCCGTAACGACACCGAGGTGACGACCCATGACGCTGCTGACAGCAGACGACGTCCTCAACAAGAAGTTCCAGGCGACCAAGTTCCGTGAGGGCTACGAGCAGGACGAGGTCGACGAGTTCCTCGACGAGGTAGTCGAGGCCATGCGTCAGCTGGAGGCTGAGAACGCCGACCTCAAGGCCAAGCTCGAGGCCGCCAACCGCCGAATCGCACAGCTCAGCGAGGGGGCCGCTATCCCCTCCGCCCCCGCTTCCCCCGTATCTCCGGTCCAGGCAGAGCCTGCCCTGTCCATGCCGGCTGTCTCCGCCGGCGACACCGGCGCTCAGGGCCCGGCTGCCGCGTCCGGCATGCTCGAGCTGGCCCAGCGCCTCCACGACGAGCACGTCGCCAACGGCAAGGCCGAGGGTGAGCGCATCGTCACCGAGGCCCGCTCCACCGGTGAGCAGATCGTGCGTGAGGCAGAGGACCAGCGCAACCGCACCCTCGCCCAGCTGGAGAAGGAGCGTTCCGCCCTCGAGCAGAAGATCGACGAGCTGCGGCGCTTCGAGTCCGACTACCGCACTCGCCTCAAGAGCTACCTGCAGAACCTGCTGGCCAACGTCGAGGACGGCGGCGAGAGCTCCATCTCCAGCCTGTGATCCTGCAGGGGTCGTGATCCTCCAGGCCGTGATCGCCTCCCGGTCCATCCCCGCGAGCACCTTCGGGACTGGCCAACGGAGCCTCATCACGACGGTCCCCATCCGATCAGGATGGTTCCGCTCCTCCAGTCACCAGTGACACGGCCTCCTACGAAGGGCGGCGACCCGCACGGGTCGC
>CAJZFF010000384.1 GCA_915069725.1 uncultured Actinomyces sp. | reverse complement strand
CCCGGCCCAGCAGTGGGCCGGACAGTCGTGAGAAGTAGCGCCGCCGCTGCAGGGAGGTGCAGGTGCACTCCAGGCCCCGGCCGCCGGCCTTGCCGCAGGGGCAGGGGTTGGCGGCCAGGACGAGCTGGAAGGCGGCCGGGTAGCTGGCACGCCCACCCACCCGGTCGATGGTGACCACTCCCGACTCCAGCGGCTGGCGCAGGCAGTCCAGGACGCCGGCGCTGAACTCGGGGGCCTCGTCGAGGAAGAGCACCCCGCGGTGAGCCAGGGAGACGTCCCCGGGGCGGGGCAGGCCGGAGCCTCCCCCGACGACGGCGGCCCGGGTCGCCGTGTGGTGCGGCGCGCGCAACGGCGGCCGGGTGATGAGTCCGTGAGCGGGGTCGAAGATTCCGGCCACGGAGTGCAAGGAGGTGACGGTGACGGCATCGGCCTGCTCCAGGGGCGGCAGGATGGAGGGGAGCCTCTCAGCGAGCATGGTCTTACCCGTCCCCGGAGGCCCCACCATGATGAGGTGATGTCCCCCGGCGGCGGCGACCTCGAGGGCCTGGCGGGCCTCGGACTGCCCGACGACGTCGGCCAGGTCCGGCAGCTCGGCATCCCGCGGCGGGGTCGTGGGGGCATCGTCTGTGGCGGCCTCGGAAATCTGCTCCAGCGCGGCGGCCACGGCTGCGCTCAGGCGCCCTCCGTAGCGCTCGACGAGCTGGCCGATGTGCCTGACGGCGGTGACGCGGGCGCCGGGGACGAGCTCGGCCTCGGCGGCGGCTTCCTGGGCGACGACGATCTCCTCGACCCCGGCGGACACCGCGGCCTGGACGCTGGGCAGGATGCCGCGGACCGAGTGCACGGAGCCGTCCAGCCCGAGCTCGCCGATGTAGACGGTCCGCCCCAGGAGCCCGGCGGCGCTCCGTCCGAGCCGCCCGCGTGCTCCCAGGACGGCCAGGGCGAGCGCCAGGTCCAGCCCGGTCCCAGTCTTGCGCAGGTCAGCCGGGGAGAGGTTGACGGTCAGGCGCTGCTCGCCCCAGGTGACGCCGCAGGTGCTCAACGCGGCCCGGACACGCTCGCGCGACTCGCGCACGGCGGCGTCGGGCAGGCCCACGAGGGTGAATCCGGGCAGGCCCTGGGCGGCGTGAGCCTCGACCTCAACGATGTGTCCGGCCAGCCCGGTCAGCGTGACAGCGAGCGTACGAGCTAGCCCCATGACGCATCCACCGCCCGGTGGTGACGCAGCAGCGCAGGACGCGCGTCGCGCAGGAGGATGGAGACGACGTCCAGGCGCATGCCGGCGTGCGGCGGAGTCTCATGGGTGCTCGCCCAGGCGGCGGCCAGGGCCCGCAGTCGGGCGACCTTGCGGACGTCGACCGCGGCGGCCGGCGGTCCCTGGCGCAGGGAGCTGCGGGTCTTGACCTCGACGATGACGAGCCTCGGTCCTGCCCACGCCTGAGCTGGGTCGGCGACGGATAGGCTGCCCGGCTCGCGGTGCGCGTGACCGGGTTCCAGGGCGATGATGTCGAGCTCTCCGCGCAGGCCGTGGTCCGGGCGCCAGTTGCGCTCCAGGACCTGCCAGCCGATGTCCTCCAGGTAGGTGGCGGCGAGGTCCTCTCCGCACCGTCCGGTGCTCTGGCGGGACGTCCCTGCGCGGACAGCTCCTGCGCGTCCCGGGCCCTGGACCGGCGGCGTGAGCGCGTGATCGCCGCACCTGGCTGCGATCACCGTTCGTCCCCTTGTGGCTGTTACGACCTGGTCGGTCATCCCGATCACCTCCGCCACTAGCGTGAGACCGGATCAGCCGGTGCGCGCCATGGCCCGATCAGCTCTGTGGACGGCACTGTCAGAAGGCGACCTGTGGCCCCCGGCGAGCGGGGAGGGACAGCCGAGCGGAGCGATCAGAGGCGGCGCGGCGTAGGAGGGGCGTTAGGAGGAGGGGATGTCCATCTCGAGCTTGGTGAGCTCCTCGACGTTGACGTCCTTGAAGGTGACGACGTGGACGGACTTGACGAACCGGGAGGCCCGGTAGATGTCCCACACCCAGGCGTCTTCGAGGGTCAGCTCGAAGAAGACCTCCCCGCCGCTGGTGCGTACCTGGACGTCAACGGCGTTTGCCAGGTAGAACCGCCGCTCGGTCTCCACCACGTAGGAGAACAGGGAGGCGACGTCGCGGTACTCCCGGTACAGCGAGAGCTCCAGCTCGTTCTCATAGGACTCGAGGTCTTCTGCGCTCACCGGGCCATCATGCCTGCCCGCAGCCGCTGGAGGCGGCAGGCGGCGGGGGCGAGTCGGCCCTGCCCGCACCTCGCCCCCGGGGCCGCACACCAGCGTCAGGCAGCGCCGTCAGCGGTGGCGCTTGTCCAGGCCGGGCAGGTGCCAGCTGCGTCGATGCTGGTCACTGGCCCCCAGGGCGGTGAGTCCCCGGATGTGGGCCGGTGAGGCGTAGCCCTTGTTGGAGGCCCACCCGTAGCCGGGGTCGTCGAGATCGGCCATGAGGCGGTCGCGTTCGACCTTGGCCAGGACGCTGGCCGCGGCGACGACGGCGCACCGGGCGTCGGCCTTGACCTCCATGTGCACGGGAGGGGTGGGACCAGCCCCGGCGGGCTCAGGAGCAGCCTCGGGGCGAGGAGTGCTCTCCAGAGGGGTGAGCAGGTCGGGCTGGGGGGCGGTGAGCCAGTCGGCCACGCCGTCGAGGATGATGACGCCGGGGGCGTGACCGCGATCAGCGACCTGCTGCAGGGCCCGTAGACCCGCCATCCTCAGGGCCCCAACGATGCCGTGCTCATCGATCTCTGCCGGTGAGGCGTGGGCGACGGCGTGGTCCAGCAGCCAGCCGCGCACGGGCTCGACCAGATCCGTGCGCATGCGAGCCGTGAGCTGCTTGGAGTCGGCCAGGTCGACGGGGAAGGCGTCGTCGGTGCATCGCCCCACGATCGCCAGTCCGACGCTGACAGGTCCGGCGAGCGCCCCGCGACCGACCTCATCCAGACCGCCGACGTACTCATGGGCTTCAAGCAGCTCGTTCTCAAGGCTTCTG
>CAJZFF010000383.1 GCA_915069725.1 uncultured Actinomyces sp. | reverse complement strand
GGCCCGCAGGCGTCCAGTCACCGGTCACCGGCTGCACCGCCGTCGACCGTCAGCCATCATGTCTTCCCGCCGCCCCCGCCCATGAGGAGAAACCACTCATGACCAGTCCGTCCGCACCCCAGCCCACCGCTCAGACCGAGTGTTCCCAGCCGCCGGCCGCCCGCACCTTCCCCGTCCACCATCACCCGACGTGGTCGACCCCGGACCCACAGCTCCGCCTCGAGACGCTGCTGGTGAGCTCGGGCACCGGGACCGACCCGGCCACGGGTGCGATCACGACACCGATCCACCTGTCGACCGCCTACGGCCACCCGGGCCTGGGCGAGTCGACGGGCTACGACTACACGCGCACGGCCAGCCCCACCCGCGACGTCCTCCAGGACGCCCTGGCCCGCCTAGAGGGCGGGACGGCGGCCTTCGCCCTGTCCTCGGGGATGGCGGCCCTGGAGCTGGTGACCCGCACGCTGGCGCCGCACGGCAGCCGGATCGTGGCGCTGCGCGACCTGTACGGCGGCTCCTTCCGCTTCCTGGAGGTCCTGGCCGAGGAGGGGGCGGCGCGCGTCGACTTCGTCCTGGGCCTGGAAGGCCTGCGCGGAGCCCTGGCCGACCCGGCCGACCTGGTCATCATCGAGACCCCCACGAACCCGATGATGGAGGAGATCTCGATCCCCGAGGCGGCCGAGCTGGCCCACGCCGCCGGGGCGAAGCTGGTCGTGGACAACACCTTCTACACCCCGGTGGTGCAGCGGCCCCTGGAGCTGGGGGCCGACGTCGTCGTCCACTCGGGCACGAAGTACCTGGGCGGGCACAACGACGTCATGGCAGGTGTGGCAGTGGTGGCCGACGACGCCCTGGCCGAGCAGCTGAACTACCGGCTCAACACGACCGGGGCGACGCTGGGGCCCTTCGACTGCTTCCTGCTGCTGCGCGGCCTGAAGACCCTGGCCCTGCGCATGGAGCGCCACGAGGCCAACGCCACTGCGATCGCACGGTTCCTGCGTTTGAGCCCGTACGTGACGCGGGTGCTCTACCCGGGGCACTCGGGCATGGTGAGCTTCGATCTGGCCGAGTCGGTGGACGTGGCCCGCTTCCTGGCCTCGGTGCGAGTGTTCACCTTCGCCGAGTCCCTGGGCGGCGTGGAGTCGCTGGTGACGTGCCCGTCGGTACAGACGCATGCGGACGTGCCCGTCGAGGTGCGCGCCTCCTACGGGCTGACCGACCGGCTCATGCGCCTGAGCGTCGGCATCGAGCACGTCGACGACCTCATCGCGGACCTGGCCCAGGCCTTCGAGGCCGCCAAGGTCTGAACGGGGGTGCTGCCCCGTCTGGGGGGTGGGGATGACGCCGTGTCGGGCTACCCCGACATCATCCGTCCAGTCAACCGCATGGTCTATTCTTCCTGGAGACGGGAGAATCGTGGCCATGAGACACCTACGAACATCCTCGCCACCCCAGACCACCTCACGGCTGACCCTCCTCACCCTGCTCGGTGCGCTCACCGCCTGCAGCATGCTCGGCACGAGCGCCGCAGCCGTCGCCAGCCCGTCCGCGCAAGGAGCACAGCACGCCGTCGTGCTGGACAACAGCACCAACGCCGGCAGCGCCGCCGGTACCTCCCAGCCCACCAGCAGCAACAGCTCCAGCGGCACATCGAACGGTTCCAGCGGTTCCAACGGTTCCCAAGGATCCAACGGGTCCACGGGGGCCACGATCCCCAAGGGGCTGGAGTCCTTCTACCGTCAGAATCTCACCTGGACCGACTGCCCCGACGGCGCCACCGGCACCGCCTTCCAGTGCGCCACCGTGACCGTGCCCCTGGACTACGACCACCCGCAGGGCAAGACCATCACGGTGGCCCTCAAGAAGCTGCCCTCGACGAGCTCCTCCCCTCGGGGCTCGGTCTTCCTCAATCCCGGAGGCCCTGGGGGAAGCGGTATCTCCCTCATCAATGCCCAGGCCGGGCTCTACACGAGCGGCGGCCTGTCGGGGGTCCTGGAGAACTACGACGTCATCGGCTTCGACCCGCGCGGCATCGGCCAGTCCACCCCCATCACCTGCTGGTCCCCCGACGACGTTCAGGCGATTATGGCCGGGCGGGCCGAGGCCCCCTCCCAGCTGACGCCGGGCAGCGCCGCCGACATCGTTGCGAAGGGATCGAGCGAGGCCGCGGCCTGCCAGAAGTACACGGAGGTCCCTGAGATCCTCGACCACATGGACACCCGTTCGGTGGCCCGTGACATGGATGTCATGCGGGCCCTGGTGGGAGACCAGGACCTCAACTTCTTCGGGTACTCCTACGGCACCTACCTGGGGGCCGTGTACACCGAGCTCTTCCCCGACAACGTCGGGCGCGTCGTGCTGGACAGCGCCATGGACCCCGCCCTGTCCCGGCAGGAGGCCTTTGAAGGCGATGCAGCGGCCGGGGAGCAGATACTGCGCACCTATATCGAGTCTCAGCACGGCCAGGCCGGGTTCCCCCTGAGCGGCACAACGGATGAGGTCGTCTCCCGGCTCGCGACCTTCCTCGACGGCCTGGACGCCAAGCCGCTGACCGTTTCCGACGGCGGAGACCCCGTGGACCGGGCCGAGGCCACTACGGCGATCAGAACGCTCGTCGTCGCCTCACCTGAGAACTGGCCACTGCTCACCGAGGGACTGACACAGGCCATGAGCTCACACGACGGCACCACTCTGATGAAGAATGCCGAGTCCCTCTCGGGCGGTGAGGAGTCGCCTGGGACCGAGGAGCAGACCGTCGAGCTGCTCCAATCCGTGTACGCCTTCTCGGCCAACCGGTGCCTCGACTTCCCAGACACCGGGAACCAGGCGAGCTGGGATGCGGCACTGACCTCCTACCGCCGCGACTACCCGGTCTTCCACCCCCTGCTGCCCCAGCACGACGCCTACTGCCACGGCTGGGGGCACACCAGTAAGACCAAGCCCGTCGATGTCGACGTCGACGCCACGAACCCGGTGCTCGTCATCGGCATCCTGCACGATCCGCAAACGCCCTACCCGTGGTCCAA
>CAJZFF010000382.1 GCA_915069725.1 uncultured Actinomyces sp. | reverse complement strand
CTTGGCCCCCATGGCCTGGCGCAGGGTGTCGGCCTCAGCGGGACTGAACCCGGCGGCATCGACGGCGATCTGCATGAGCTGCTCCTGAAAGAGCGGCACTCCCAGGGTCTTGGTCAGGGCGGGTTTGAGGGAGTCATGCAGGTAGGTGACCTCCTCGCGACCCAGCCTGCGGCGGATGTAGGGGTTGACGGCGTCGCCCTGGATGGGGCCGGGGCGGATGAGGGCGACCTCGACGACGATGTCGTAGAAGGTCCGGGGGCGGAGTCGGGGCAGGGTGGCCATCTGGGCACGCGACTCGACCTGGAAGACCCCGACTGTGTCCGCGGCCGTGAGCAGCCGGTAGACGGCCGGGTCCTCCTCGGGCAGTGTGTGCAGCCCCCAGGGACGGCCGGACTGGGAGGTGCGCAGCTCCCCTTCCGTCACGGTCTCGGGAACGGTCTGTCCCCGCTGCGCCAGTGTGGTGAAGGCCAGACGCAGGGCGGTGAGCGCCCCTAGGCCCAGGAGGTCGAACTTGACCAGCCCGGCCTCGGCGCAGTCGTCCTTGTCCCACTGGAGGACCGAGCGGTTGTCCATGGCGGCCCAACGTACCGGGCAGACCTCAGTGACGGGGCGGCCGCACAGGACCATGCCTCCGGGGTGGACCCCCAGGTGGCGGGGCAGTCTCAGCAGCTTCTCCGCGATGTCGAGGACCGGCTCGGGGACCTCGTCGTTCTGCCCGGTCAGTCCTCCGGGGCGCACTGAGGTCCACCGCTCCATCTGCTTGGCCCAGGTGTCCTGCACGCCGGCGGGGTGGCCGAGGGCCCGGGCGGCGTCACGGACTGCGGATCGGGGGCGGTAGGAGATGACGTTGGCGACCTGGGCGGCACGCTCTCTGCCGTATCGGGAGTAGACATGTTGAATGACTTCCTCGCGGCGGCAGGCCTCGATATCGAGGTCGATATCCGGGTAGCCGGCTCGCCCCGGGGACAGGAATCGCTCGAAGAGCATCCGGTGCCTGACGGCGTCGACGGCTGTGATGCCCAGGGCGTAGCAGACTGCGGAGTTGGCCGCCGAGCCTCTCCCCTGGCACAGAATTCCCGACTGTGCGCAGAACTCGACGATGGCGTGCACGATGAGGAAGTAGCCGGGGAATCCCAGGGACTCAATGACCTCGAGCTCGTGGTTGAGCACCTCCCAGGCCCGGGGGTGCTCCTGCGGGGTGCCGTAGCGACGGGTGGCGCCCTGACGGGTGAGCTCACGCAACCAGCTGGCAGGTGTGTGGCCCTCCGGGACATCGGCGTCGGGGAGCTCCGGGGCGATGAGGGCCAGGTCGAAGGCGAGGTCTGCAGCGAGCTCGGCGGCCACGTCGACGGCGTCGGGGCGGCGTCGGTGGAGCTGCGCCATGTCCTGGGCCCCTCGCAGCCAGCGGCCGATGGCGGGCAGGTGACCGCGGGCGCCTTCCAGATCGGAGACCAGGCGGGTTGCGGTGAGCACATCGGCGAGGCGGGCGTCGGTGGGGCGGGCGCAGCGCACTGCGCCGGTGGCCACGAGGGGCAGCCGGTGGGTGTGGGCCAGCTGGGTCAGGGCGTCGGTGAGGGCGGCGTCGCTGGGACCTCCGTCCAGGGTGAGCTCAATGGCCAGGCCGATTGCGGCATCTCCTTCAACCTGCCGGTGAGCGGTGGTCGTGGGGCCGGCAGCGAGGGGACGGCCTCGGTCAGGCGCGGCGAAGAGCTCGGTCAGGTGTCCCAGGCAGGCGTCTGCCGCCTTCAGGTCCCAAGTATCAGGGCGACGTGGATCGCCCAGGGCCCGACGCAGAGGACCGTTGGCGGTTCCCGTGAGGACGAGGCAGGTTCCCGCCGCTGCCTCGGTCTGGCCAGTGGACTTGGAGCGGAGAGCCGAGGCGAGTGCGGTCAGGTCGTGGGCTGGTTCTCGGCGTTGCCCTGCGTCCAGGTTGTGCTGGGAGATGGCGGTCACCAGGCGACGGTAGCCGGTGGGGTTGCGAGCCAGGACGGGCAGGTGGGAGCCGTCGGCCAGGGTGAGCTCGGTGCCGTGAATGGTGGGCAGGCCGTGGGTGCGGCCTGCTTGGGCGTGCTTGACGATGCCGGGGACGCCGTCGTGATCGGTCAGGGCAAGGGCCTCCAGACCCAGCTCGACGGCGGCCGAGGCCAGGTCATCGGGCTCGTTGGCCCCGTCGAGGAAGGAGTAGACAGAGTGGGCGTGGAGCTCGGCATAACAGTGTCGTCCGGTCATGACTATTGGTGGCGCCTGGAGCGTTAGAAGGGTGGGGTTTGGTCGATGAGGGGTGTGAGTTGGAGGGTGTGGGCGGCTTTCTCCTGCCGCTGGAACCGGACAGGCCCCTCCCGCCAGCGGTGGGCAGACTTCTCCTGCCGTCCTGGGACGCTGCACCGTTGAGGGGGGCGGTCGTTACGGTGGGGTTCTGGCCTGGAGAGGCTCCGCTGGGCCTCAGGTTGCGGGCCCCCTCAAGGCACTCACCACCTGCGGGGTCACCGCTGTCGGTGGGGCTGTCTTCCGGTGGAGCCAGACCAACCAGGCTGGTCAGGGGGACGGTGACCTGGACGTCGATGTGGATGTTCTTGGGCAGGGGGAGGTGTCCGGTGCCTGAGGGGGTCCACCACGGGCTGGTGGATCCCACCAGGGAGCTCAAGGCCCCCAGGAGCCCTTCCAGAGGCACCCCGTCAGGCAGCAACCGCCCCGGAGAGGCAGAGCGCCTGGGACAAGCCAAGGAGGCTGGCACCGAACCCGGCTCACTCAACCCACCAAAGCCTCCAGTGCTTCCGGTGCCGTCACTGATGCTGCCGCCGGCACTGAGGCTGCCGTCATCGGCGCCGTTGTTGTTGTCGTGGTTTGTGCTTGCGGGGGTGTCGTCGTCGGGGGCTTGCGCTGGTCCGTGGTAGGCGGTCTGCTGGCTGGTTCGTAGTGCGGACAGGGTCATGGCGGTGATGGCGTCGGCGCGCAGCTGGGCCAAGGAACGCCTCTCACCGCAGGCCCTGGCGCTGGCGGCGATCGCGTCCAGGGTCGCGTCCAGCAGC
>CAJZFF010000381.1 GCA_915069725.1 uncultured Actinomyces sp. | reverse complement strand
TGTCACAGTAGCTCTGTCTTTTAGCTAAATAGGATCAAACTTGGGTTAATTCCCGGGCCATAACTCGAGAATTCTGGATCCTCCTCGTCATCGTGGAGTCCCCCAACAAGGTGCGCTCCATCGCCGGCTACCTGGGTCCGGAGTTCGACGTCGAGGCCTCCGTGGGGCACATCCGCGACCTGCCGCAGCCCTCCGAGCTGCCCGCCACCATGAAGAAGGGCCCCTACGGGAAGTTCGCGGTCGACGTCGAGGACGACTTCACGCCCTACTACGTCGTCAACCCCGACAAGAAGAAGACGGTCGCCCAGCTCAAGAAGGCCCTCAAGGAGGCCGACGAGCTCTACCTGGCCACCGACGACGACCGCGAGGGCGAGGCCATTGCCTGGCACCTCCAGCAGGTCCTCAAGCCCAAGGTGCCGGTGCGCCGCATGGTCTTCACCGAGATCACCCGCGAGGCCGTCACCCGGGCCCTGGACAACACACGCGAGCTGGACATCCACCTCGTCGACGCCCAGGAGACCCGCCGCATCCTGGACCGCCTCGTGGGCTACGAGGTCAGCCCGGTCCTGTGGCGCAAGGTCCGCGCCGGCCTGTCCGCCGGGCGCGTGCAGTCAGTGGCCACTCGCCTCGTCGTCGAGCGCGAGCGTGAGCGCATGGCCTTCCGCTCCGCCTCCTATTGGGGGGTGGAGGCCACCTTCTCCACCGTCCTGTCCGCCGTGGACGTCACCGCCCGCCAGGAGGCCTCCTTCACCGCCCGGCTCGTCACCCTCGACGGGCGGCGCGTGGCCACCGGCCGTGACTTCAACGACGACGGTCAGCTGCGCCCCGCCGCGCTCAAGGCCTCCGCCGTCCACCTCCACCAGGTGGGGGCCACCGCCGTGGCCGAGGCCATCGGCCGGGGAGAGCCCCGGGTGGTCGGCGTGGAGGACAAGCCCTACAAGCGCCGCCCGGCGGCCCCCTTCACCACCTCCACCCTCCAGCAGGAGGCCTCCCGCAAGCTGCGCATGAATCCGCGCGAGACCATGCGCGTGGCGCAGGGCCTCTACGAGAACGGCTTCATCACCTACATGCGTACCGACTCCACGGTCCTGTCCGGTCAGGCCGTGGCCGCGGCCCGCTCGCAGGTGGCCGAGCTCTACGGGGCCGAGTACGTCCCCGAGCGCCCCCGCGTCTACGCCTCCAAGTCCAAGGGCGCCCAGGAGGCCCACGAGGCGATCCGCCCCGCCGGCGACCACTTCCGCACCCCGGCCCAGGTCTCCGGCGAGCTCACCGGCGCCCAGTTCCGCCTCTACGAGCTCATCTGGAAGCGGACCGTGGCCTCCCAGATGGCCGACGCCGTCGGCTCGACCGCCACCGTGACCGTCGAGGTGCCGCTGACGCCGGTGGCCGGCGAGTCGCGCGACTCCGGCCCCACCTTCTCCACGGCCGGCCTGACGGCGTCGGGCACCGTCATCACCTTCCGCGGCTTCCTGGCCGCCTACGAGGAGGGGCGCGACGCCGAGCGCTACCAGGACGACGCCGGCGCCGCCGCCAAGGACTCCAAGGACGTGCGCCTGCCCGCGATGATCTCCGGTCAGGAGCTGGCCGCCCTGGACGCCGAGGCCTCCGGCCACGAGACCACGCCGCCGCCGCGCTACACCGAGGCCTCCCTGGTCAAGGCCCTTGAGGAGCGGGAGATCGGCCGCCCCTCAACCTACGCGGCCACCATGTCCACCATTTCCGACCGCGGCTACGTCGACCATCGCGGGCAGGCCCTGGTGCCGACCTGGCTCGCCTTCGCCGTCACCCGGCTGCTGGAGGAGAACTTCGCCGAGCTCGTCGACTACGACTTCACCGCCTCCATGGAGCGCGACCTGGACCGGATCGCGGCCGGCGAGGAGGACCGGGTCGCCTGGCTGCGGCGCTTCTACAACGGTCAGGGCGGCGACGTCGCCCCGGAGGTCGCCCAGGACGCCGCCTCGGGCGATCTCGACACAGCCGCCGTGGCCGCCGCGCTGCGAGCCCAGGGGCTCAAGGGCCTGGTGGACAACCTCGGCGAGATCGACGCCCGCGCCGTCAACTCCATTGAGATCGGCGAGGGCATCACCCTGAGGGTTGGCCGCTACGGCCCCTACCTGGAGGACGCCGAGGGCAATCGCGCCAACGTGCCGGCCGACCTCGCCCCCGACGAGCTGACCGTGGACAAGGCCCGTGAGCTCTTCACCCGCGCCGCCGACGACGGCCGCGAGCTCGGCGTCGACCCGGTCAGCGGACACGTCATCATCGCCAAGGACGGCCGCTACGGCCCCTACGTCACCGAGGTCCTGCCCGAGCCCGAGGAGACGGCCGAGACGGAGGCGACCAAGACTGCGAAGACGGCCAAATCGACGAAGGCGAAGAAGACCGCGAAGGCCGCCAAGCCCAAGCCTCGCACCGCCAGCCTCCTGCGCTCCATGGACCTGTCCACCGTGACGCTCGAGCAGGCCCTGGACCTGCTGAGCCTGCCTCGCGTCGTCGGGCAGGACCCGGAGTCGGGGGAGGACATCACCGCCCAGAACGGCCGCTACGGCCCCTACCTCAAGAAGGGCACGGACTCGCGCTCCCTGGAGACCGAGGAGCAGATCTTCACCGTCACCCTGGAGCAGGCCCTGGAGATCTTCGCCCAGCCCAAGCGGCGTCGAGGGCAGGCGGCCGCTCGTGGACCGCTGCGCGAGCTGGGGCAGGACCCGGCCACTGACAAGCCGGTGGTCATCAAGGACGGTCGCTTCGGCCCCTACATCACCGACGGGCAGACCAACGTCACCGTGCCCCGCAGCGAGGACCCGGCCACCATCAGCGCCGAGCGGGCCTTCGAGCTGCTGGCGGACAAGCGCGCCAAGGGCCCGGCCAAGAAGCGCACCACCAAGAAGACCACCGCCAAGAAGGCCACGACGAAGAAGGCCACCACCAAGAAGGCTGCCGCCAAGACGACGTCGAGCAAGGCGGCCGCCTCGAAGGAGGACTGAGGGGCCGCGGTGGTGGTGTAGGCCTCTGGCGTTGGTGCGAGCCGCTGGCCGCCGCCGTCGGGCTTGGCCGGGGG
>CAJZFF010000380.1 GCA_915069725.1 uncultured Actinomyces sp. | reverse complement strand
AGGGAGCCGCCGATGATGTCCGGGTCGAGCGTGGACATCCTCGTGTAGAAGTCCTCCAGCTCGCCCCTGGCATCCGCCGCGGCCACGATCTTCAGCTGCAGACGCGGGATCGTCTCCTTGACCACCGGGACCGGCACCCCGGTGGTGTCCGAGATCGTCTGCACGGTCTCGTCGGTCTGCCCGTTGACGTCGGCCACGGCGGCCTCGAGCTCGTTCAGGACGGCGCCGACCAGCTCGGGGTGATCGTCGGTGAGCGTCTGCGGCATGACGAGGCCCGCCATGGGGAAACGGGCCTCGCCGCCGGTGACCTCGGCCCACAGGTCCTGGAGGTTGAGCGTGCGCTCCAGGCTCAGGCCCTGCTGCTTGCCCTTGGTCAGGGACAGGCTCGCCGCGTGCTCTGGCAGCACGGCGTACTCGACCTCTCCCGTCAGCAGGGCATTGAGTGCATCCTGGCCCTCGGTGTAAGGGGTCTTGCTCAGGTCGGAATCGACGTCCCACCCCTTCTGCCCGAGCAGGTAGCGGAAGACGAGGCCGGGCATGTCGTTCGGCCTCGGCACGCCGACGGTCTTGCCCCGTAGCGCCTCCAGACCCTGCTCGGAGGAGCCCGAGGGGCCGATGACGTAGAGCATGCCCCACACCTGCATGGCGATCAGACGCAGCGCCACGCCCTTGTTGAACAGGTTGGCGGCGACGTACGAGGGGGTGGCCGCCAGGTCCGTCTCCCCGTTGATGAGCAGCGACTTGAGCACATCGGTGGTGTTCCAGTTGTCCTTCTGAACATCCCCGACGATCCCGTCGAGATTGCCGTAGGTGCCGAACAGGGCCATGGGGGCGGCGTAGGCGAGCGTGGTGGGGGTGTGGACGCGCAGTGCGTCGGGGAGAGCAGACCCCGAGCCGGACGAGTCCTTCGAGTCGGTCGTCGAGGAGCAGGCGGCCAGGGCCGCCGGCGTCAGGAGGCCGAGTCCGGCCAGGGCGAGGAGGGAGCGGCGCTTCACGATGGGGTTCCTTTCACGGGTGCTGCTGCTGGGGCGGTTCAGGAGGTCAGCTGCCAGGTGCCGGGCGGGCCGTCGAGGTGCAGGTGGAGGTGGGAGACCTCCTCGGCCTCGTCGGGGTCGTGCGTGACCCAGACGGTGATGACGTCCTGGTCTGCGAGCAGTGCGATGAGATCGGCCCTCAGTGCCTTGGCCAGGGGGCGATCCAGGGCGGAGAAGGGCTCGTCCACCAGAAGCAGGCTCGGGTCGGTTGACAGTGCCCGGGCGATGGAGACCCGTTGCCGCATGCCGCCCGAGAGACGGGCCGGCGGGAGGTGACCGGCCGAGGCGAGCCCCATGCGCTCCAGCCACTGGACGGCCGTCAGGTCCGGCGTCGGACCGCCCACCACCAGGGAGATGTTGCGGTGGGCCGAGTACCAGGGCATGAGCCGCGGTTCCTGAAACACCTGGGACAGGCCCCCCTCGGGGCGCAGGATGGTGCCGGCGTCGGTGTCCGACAGCCCCGAGATCGCCCGCAGCAGCGTCGTCTTTCCGGCTCCGGAGGCGCCGGTGACTGCCAGGGTCTGTCCGGGAGCGACTGTCACGGACAGGTCCTCCACCAGGGTCAGGCCCCGGCGGGTCATCGTCACGTGCTCCAGCCGGAGCTCGCCGCGGTCCTGTTGCGGGTGCGCGGCCCCACCCGCACGGGCCGAGGTGCTTCTCGCGACGTCCGTCATGATGCCGGGGCCACGTGGTCAGAGTGGTCAGAGACGTCTCTTGCGTCCTCGGCCCCTTCTGTGGCGTTGGCCGCCTGCTCCGTCGCCCCCTTCGGAGCGGGGGACTCGGGTTTGCGCGCCACCATGCCGATCGCGCTGAGGGCCTCGCCCTGAAGGCGGAAGCTCTGCCGCATGGCGTTGACCCGGTCCCGGGCTCCTGGGGTGCGGCGCATGTTGCGCCAGAAGCGCAGGGCGCCCAGGACGCCCTCGTCCTCGATGATGCGGGAGGGCTCGAGCAGGCTCATGGAGGCGGTGCCGGTCCAGGTCACCTCGAGCCCGGCCTCCCGCAGCAGCGCCTCCCATGCCGGCGCCGTCAGCGGACGCGCGCCGACCTTGATCGTGCGGGAGATGCTTCTGCGGATCTCCTCGAGCTCTTCGGGGGAGCGGTCTGCGCGCAGGGCCAGCTCGTGGATCGCGTAGCGGCCGCCGGGAGCCAGGATCCGGGCCGCCTCCGCGATGATCTCACGTTTGTGGTCGTCGGACTGGATCGTCAGCATCGCCTCGCCCACGACGAGGTCCGCACTGACGTCGGGCAGGCCGGTGCTGGCCGCGTCGGCCACGACGTACTCGGCGTCGGTCTGCCGGGAGTGGGCGGCAAGGATGTCCGCGACCTGCTCGCGTCCCTCGGGACTGGGGTCCACGCCCTTGTAGGAGGCGGGCCGGGCGGCCAGGAGGATCTCAGCGGTCCGTCCGACTCCGGGGCCCAGCTCGATGACGCGGTCGGTCGACGTCGGTCCGGCGGCCTCCAGCAGGCGCCGGGTCAGGCCGATGCCGCCCGGGCGCAGGACTCTCTTGCCGAGCCTGGCCAGCAGCCAGTGGCCCTGCATACGGGAGGCCTCGGGGCCCTGACGGGTCCCGCGCTGCTGAGGGGCGGAGGTTGAGGAGGATGGCTCGGAGGAGCGCCGTTCGGAGGAGAAAGTGGAGTCGGGCTCCGGGACCTGGTTCGTGCTCAAGGGGCTCCTCCTCGGAACGCGCACCACAGGAGTGGGCTGAGAAGATCGACATAAATACGTGATGAAACCATATCGTATTTGTTTGTCGTAACAAGATGTGTGGTGTGGCACATACGAGTCGTGGGCGCCTGGCTACTGCGAGTGACGGTGATGGTGCTGGTGACGAGGTCGGTGATGAGGGTGACGACGAGAGGCGGCGGCGCTGGGGCGAGGCGTCCGTCTGGGCTTCATGTGGCCTGCACCGCCTTCGGGGCTCGTACCTGCGCCGTGGGCGAAAAGGGCGTCATGGCGGGCATAGTGAATGGGAGTGCCGCGTTAGCGTTGGCTACACCGACCATGAGAGGACTGACGTGAGCGAGCTCTACACACCCGCCGCGG
>CAJZFF010000379.1 GCA_915069725.1 uncultured Actinomyces sp. | reverse complement strand
GACCCGGCCGCCGGCGAGCGCCTCCTGCTGTCCTTCCACTCCATTCCCCAGGCCATGCACGACGCCGGAGACCCCTACCGCTCCGAGTGCGAGCGCACCGCCCAGCTCCTCTCCCGGCGACTCGACCTGCCCGATGGCCTCGCCCAGCTCACCTTCCAGTCCGTCTTCGGGCCCGCCGCCTGGATCGGACCGGCCACCATTGACACGGTCGGCGATCTCGGCCGTGCCGGCTGCCCCCGCCTCGACGTCATCTGCCCCGGCTTCATCTCCGACTGCCTGGAGACTCTCGAGGAGATCAACCAGCTCAACCGCGAGACCTTCACCACTGCCGGGGGCGGCAGCTTCCACTACGTCCCCTGGGGCAACGACTCCGACGGCGCCATCGCCGCCCTGGCTCAGCAGGCCAGAAAGGTGCTGGCCGGCTGGATCTGAGCCCCGCGCAGCCCCGTGGCCGCAGCAGGCCGGAAAGTCGGTCTCAGCGCGAGAGACCACAGGCCCTCACCGGGGAAACTGATGCCCGGGACGGTATGGTGACGCGGACAGTCCCGATTCTGTGAGGAAATTGCCGTGCATCTTGAGTGGTGGTCCGTCCTGCCCTTCGCGGGCATGCTCGCCTGCATCGCCGTCCTGCCGCTGATCCCGGCCACGGCCCACTGGTGGGAGAAGCACTCCAGCCAGCTGATCGTCGCCGTGGGGCTGGGGGTGCCGGTGGCCGCATGGATGTGGCTCGCCCTGGGCTGGACGTCCGTCTTCGCCGCCGTGGTGGAGTACGTCCAGTTCATCTGCCTGCTGCTGGCCCTGTTCGTCGTCTCCGGAGGCATCTTCCTCAAGGGCGACATCCGGGCCACGCCCCGCAACAACACGATCTTCCTGGCCATCGGCGGAGTCCTTGCCTCCTTCGTGGGCACCACCGGCGCCGCCATGCTCCTCATCCGGCCCCTGCTGGCCACCAATAAGGAACGCCACTACCGGGTGCACACGGTGCTGTACACGATTTTCATCGTGGCCAACTGCGGTGGCCTCCTCACGCCCCTGGGCGACCCGCCCCTGTTCCTGGGCTTCCTGCGCGGGGTGCCCTTCACCTGGACCTTCAACCTCCTGCGCGAGTACCTCTTCGTCAACGTCATGCTGCTGGTGAGCTACTACGCCCTGGACTCCTACTACTACTCCCAGGAGCCCGCCAAGGCCGTGCACGACGATGACACCGAGATCGAGCCCCTGGGCCTCAAGGGCTCACTCAACTTCGTCTTCTTCGCCGTCATCATCGCCGCCGTCGCCTTCGCCCCCTCCGTCGACGCTCACGCCATCGAGGAGGGGCACGCCGCCCTGGGCGACTGGATCCCCGTGCGCGAGTTCATCATGCTCGCCTCCGCGGCCGGCTCCTACTTCCTGGGCAGCCGGGAGGTCCGTTTCAAGGACAACCAGTTCACCTGGGGCCCCATCGCCGAGGTCGCCATCTTGTTCATCGGCATCTTCCTCACCATGATCCCGGCCCTGCACTACCTCGACGAGGTGGCCGGCTCGCTGCCGCTCAACGAGGTCACCTTCTTCATCTTCACCGGCGGGCTCTCCTCCGTCCTGGACAACGCCCCCACCTACGCGACCTTCTTCGAGATGGCCGGCAAGGTCTCCCACCCCGGCGGCATGGACGTTGCCGGGATTCCCGAGCTCTACCTGGTGTCCATCTCGCTGGGCGCCGTCCTGTGCGGTGCCATCACCTACATCGGCAACGGCCCGAACTTCATGGTCAAGTCCGTCGCAGAGTCCGACGGCGTCGAGATGCCCAGCTTCGGCGGCTACGTGGGGCGCTCCATGAAGCACCTGGTGCCGATCATCGCCGCCATGGTCCTGCTCTTCATCGCCCCGGGCCTCCTGTGGAAGGCCCTGGGCGGGGTGCTCACCGTGGGTCTGCTGGCGCTCGACGCCCGTCTGCTGTCCCAGTCCCGCCGCCTGGCCCTGGCCGACCAGGCCGAGGCCGCTGAGGGCTGAGCCGCCCTGCCCTCACCCGGCCCGTCTCTGGACTCGGCCGCGCTGAGCCCCTTTTTCGCCCCACGGGCGGGAGGGGCTCAGCGTGTGCCCGGGGCGGTGACGAAGTCGATGAGCTCCTCCATGCGGCCCAGCAGGCTCGGCTCGAGGTCCTTGTAGGAGCGCACCGTCGCCAGGATGCGCTGCCAGCCCCGGGCGATATCGGCCTGGTCGGCGTGCGGCCACCCCAGGGCCTCCAGGGTGCCGTGCTTGATGTCGGTGCCCCGCGGGATGTCCGGCCAGCGCTCCAGACCCACTCGGGCCGGCTTGACCGCCTGCCACACGTCCACGTACGGGTGCCCCAGGACCAGCACGTTCTCCCCACCGGGCATCTCAGTCACCCGCTGGGCGATCCGCGACTCCTTGGAGCCGGCCACGAGATGGTCCACGAGCACGCCGGCGCGCCGCTCGGGGCAGGGGCCGAAGTCGGCCATGACCTCCTCGAGGTTGTCGACGCCGTCGAGCATGAGGACGACGACGCCCTCGTGGCGCAGGTCGTCACCCCAGACCTTCTCCACCAGCTCGGCGTCCTGCTTGCCCTCCACCCAGATGCGCGAGGCGCGCGCCACCTTGGCCCGCTCACCCTCGACCGCATAGGAGCCCGAGGCCGTCAGCCTTCTGCCGGCGGCGCTCACCGCGCCGGTGGGCTTGCGCCTGCGTGCCACGGGCGGGTCCAGGATCACCGGGCGGCCCTCGATCCAGAACCCCGGCCCCAGGGCGAAGCCGCGGCGCACACCGTGGCGGTCCTCCAGGACCACCACGTGCTGGCCGCCCGACTTCTCCACCGCCACCGCGGCCCCGACGAAGCCGGTCTGGCGGTCCTCGACCACCAGTCCCGGTGTCACCGGCACGTGCACCGACTCCGGGCGTATGGCGCCGGGCCCGGTGCGGTGCGGGTTGACCGACAGCACGTCCCCGCCGTAGCGGTCGCTCGACGAGGGCCTGCGGGCAGCGGGTGTGCTCGCAGCCGCCCCACCGTGCGAGCGCGAACCGGCCGGGGCGTTCTGCGCCTGCTGCTTCTGCTCGGCCTCGGCGCGCGCCTCCAGGTCCTCCTGCTTGTCC
>CAJZFF010000378.1 GCA_915069725.1 uncultured Actinomyces sp. | reverse complement strand
CCAGTACGGGACAGGTGCGGATACGGCGGCGGGCCGCCCCTCACGTGTGTGAGAGACGGCCCGCCGCGGTTCCGGGGCCGGCCGACGTCGCGGCCGGGTTACCGGGTGATGACTGGCTCGCAGGGAGTCACGTCGATCAGTACATACCGCCCATGTCGCCGGCGCCACCCTCGGCCGGAGCGGCCGGGGGCTCGGGCTTGTCGGCCACGACGGCCTCGGTGGTCAGGAACAGACCGGCGATGGAACCGGCGTTCTGCAGGGCGGAGCGGGTCACCTTGACCGGGTCGGCGATGCCGGCGGCCAGCAGGTTGACGTACTCGCCGGTGGCGGCGTTGAGGCCCTCACCGGTGGGCAGGTTGCGCACGCGGTCCACGACCACGCCGCCCTCAAGGCCGGCGTTGGCAGCGATCTGCTTGAGCGGGGCCTCCACGGCGACCTTGACGATCGCGGCACCGGTGGCCTCGTCGCCCTCGAGCTTGAGGGTGTCGAGGACCTCGGCGGCCTGGAGCAGGGCGACGCCACCACCGGCGACGATGCCCTCCTCGACGGCGGCCTTGGCGTTGCGCACGGCGTCCTCGATGCGGTGCTTGCGCTCCTTGAGCTCCACCTCGGTGGCGGCACCGGACTTGAGGACGGCCACGCCGCCGGCCAGCTTGGCCAGGCGCTCGGAGAGCTTCTCGCGGTCGTAGTCGGAGTCGGAGTTCTCGATCTCCATGCGGATCTGGGCGGTGCGGGCCTCGATGGCCTCCTTGTCGCCGGCGCCCTCGACCAGGGTGGTGTCGTCCTTGGTGACGACGACCTTGCGGGCCTGACCCAGGTCCTCCAGGGTGGCGTTCTCGAGCTTGAGGCCGACGGTCTCGGAGATGACCGTACCGCCGGTGAGGATGGCCATGTCCTGCAGCATCGCCTTGCGGCGGTCACCGAAGCCGGGGGCCTTGACGGCCACGGACTTGAAGGTGCCGCGGATGCGGTTGACGACGAGGGTGGCCAGGGCCTCGGCCTCGACGTCCTCGGCGATGATGGCCAGCGGCTTGCCGGTCTGCATGACCTTCTCCAGCAGCGGGAGCAGGTCCTTGACGTTGGAGATCTTGGACTCGACCAGCAGGACGTAGGCGTCCTCCAGGACGGCCTCCTGGCGGTCGGGGTCGGTGACGAAGTAGGGGGAGATGAAGCCCTTGTCGAAGCGCATACCCTCGGTGACCTCGAGCTCGAGGCCGAAGGTGTTGGACTCCTCGACGGTGACGACGCCCTCGTGGCCGACCTTCTCCAGGGCCTCGGCGATGAAGGCACCGATCTGCTCGTCGGCGGCGGAGATGGAGGCGGTGGCCGCGATCTCCTCCTGGGTCTCGACCTCCTTGGCGTCGGCCAGCAGGCGCTCGACGACGGCCGCGACGGCCTTCTCGATACCGCGGCGAACGGCGATCGGGTTGGCGCCGGCGGCGACGTTGCGCAGGCCCTCGCGCACCAGGGCCTGGGCCAGGACGGTGGCGGTGGTGGTGCCGTCGCCCGCGACGTCGTCGGTCTTCTTGGCGACCTCCTTGACGAGCTCGGCGCCGATCTTCTCGTAGGGCTCCTCGAGCTCGATCTCCTTGGCGATGGTCACGCCGTCGTTGGTGATCGTGGGGGCGCCCCACTTCTTGTCGAGCACGACGTTACGGCCCTTGGGGCCCAGGGTGACCTTGACGGTGTCGGCGAGGGTGTTGAGGCCGCGCTCCATGCCGCGGCGGGCCTCCTCGTCGAAGGCGATGATCTTGGACATTGAGTTTCCTCCACTGCGTGGTAGGGGCGGCCGGTTCGTGCCCGCGACGGACGGATCGGTCCCCGGACGTTCACGTCACGCCCGACGCCGGTCCTCACGTTCCAGCCTGGATGAACTTGGTGCATTCAAGGATGCTTTGTCACTCGAGGTGCCCGAGTGCTAACCGCAATGCTGGCACTCTCAGCCCTTGAGTGCAAGGAGCTCAGTTCTCATCGGCACTGAATCCTCCGACGGCGAAGCAGGGAATCCTGCCGGGCCCGCGGGTGGGCCGGCGGGAGGTCCCACAGCCGGTCGCACCCTCGTGGCGGCTGCCCGGGTCAGGAGGGCGGGGTCTCGGCCCTTGAGGCGGTGGCCGGCCACCTCGTCCAGGTGGCTCTCGAGCTCCAGGATGGGCAGGGGGGCTACGTCGATACTTCTCATGAGCTGATCCTGCACCACATGCGTGTGATGCGAGGCACTTTCGAGTGTGGTGTGTCGCGTGATCTGAGGACTTCGCCCACATCTGCCCTCAGGGGAGGGCGACCGATGTTTGCGTTGAGTGCTTTAAGGAGTAATGATGCAGTGACGTTCCAGGGCCGACTCCCGAGGCCCGCTATCACTGGAGGACCTGAATGAGCACCCCATCCCCTTACGGCCAGCCCGGATACCCCGATCCCGGTCAGCAGCCCGGTTACCCCAACGCCGGCTACGGCCAGCCCGGATACGGCACCGGCGTCGCCCCCCAGTCCAAGGTAACCGCAGCGCTGCTGGCCTTCTTCCTCGGCGGAATTGGCGCCCACAACTTCTACCTCGGCCAGAAGGGCCGCGCGGTCGGGCACATTGTGCTTGCGGCCGCGGTCATTATCTTGTCGATCGTTTTCGTTGCCACGACGATGAATACGGCGATGGACGCTGCAGCTTCTGGTCGCCAGATTTCTGACTCCCAGGCCGGTGGCTTCGCCGGCGGGATGCTCCTCGTGTGGCTGATTGCCATCGTGAACAGCATCTGGGCCCTCGTCGAGTTCATCATGATCCTCGTCAACAAGGACGGCTCGCTCCAGTAAGTCCACTGACCCCAGCACGCAAGACGTCGTTGCCGGCCCCTGACTCGGCTCTCCGGGACTGCCGAGCCCCACGGGCCTGGCCGGTGATAATTCGATGGTAATGGCGCGTGCCCGCAGCGGAATGCCTGTGCGGGTACGCGCCATTGCTGTGTTTCGGGGTGCCCGAGGCGCCCGGGGCGCCTGAGCCGTCTATGGCCTCTATGCCGTCTGCGCCGCCTGCGCGATCTGCGCGATGCATCGCCGGATGAGTCGTGCCTGGTCGACGGTGCCCCGCGTCCTCGGCCCGGGTATCCTCA
>CAJZFF010000377.1 GCA_915069725.1 uncultured Actinomyces sp. | reverse complement strand
GCCCCGGTGCGCCGGGCGCTGGCGACCCCCACGATCTTCAACGTCCTGGGGCCGCTGGTGAACCCGGCTCACCTGACCTTCCAGCTCATGGGCGTGTGGGACCCGGGCATGCTGGACATGATCGCTGAGGCCATGGTCCAGCTGGGGCGTGAGCGCGCGCTCGTGGTCCACGGCTCGGGCCTGGACGAGATCGCCGTCCACGGGCCGACCCTCGTGCGTGAGGCGACGCCCGACGGGGTGCGGGCCTATGAGGTCACACCTGCGGATCTGGGGGTGCCCGTCTACGAGCTGGCCGACCTGCTGGGCGGGGAGCCGGCCGACAACGCCCGCCTGCTGCGCGAGGCCGTCTCGGGTGAGGGACGGCCCGCCCACCGCGACGCGATCGCCGTCAATGCCGGCGCCCTGCTGTACCTCACCGGCCGGGCCGACAGCCTCGCCGACGGCACTGCGGCGGCCCTGGAGCAGATCCTTTCCGGTGGCGTGGCCCGCCACCTGGAGTCCATGACCAAAGCCAGTGACCTCGCCACTGAGACGGCCTGAGGAGAAGCCGTGACCACCCCCGACACCGCCCCCGTCCCCGCCGCGTCACCCGATGGCGCAGGCCCTGGCGAGCGCACCCACCGTGAGCCGGTCGAGGCGCGTCTCATCGCCACGGGCACCGTCCTGGACTCGATCGTCCAGGCGCGCCGCGAGCGCATCGATGAGCTGCGCGCCCGTTTTGGGCACCTGAGAGCCGAGGACCTGGAGCGCTCGCAGCGCTCCTTCGCGGCCGCCCTGCGCACCCGTAGCGGCCAGGGCCGCAGCCCTCAGCCTGCTCTCATCATGGAGTGCAAGGCGGCCTCGCCCTCACGCGGCACCATCCGCTCCGACTACGACCCGGCCTCGCTGGCCGCCCAGTACGCGCCCTACGCGGCCGCGGTCTCGGTGCTCACCGAGCCCGATCGTTTCAACGGCTCCTTCGACGACCTCGCGGCTGTGCGTGAGGTGGTGGACGTTCCCGTCCTGTGCAAGGACTTCATCGTCGATGAGGTCCAGGTGCTGGCGGCCCGCAGCCTGGGGGCGGACGCGGTCCTGCTCATGCTCTCGGTGGTGCCCGACGACGTCTACCGCGAGCTGGCCGAGCTGGCCCACAGCCTGGGCATGGAGGTGCTCACGGAGGTCTCCACGCCTCAGGAGATGCATCGTGCCTCGGCCCTGGGGGCGGAGGTCATCGGCATCAACAACCGCGACCTGCGCACCCTGGAGACGGATCTGGCGCGCACCGAGGAGATGGCTCCCCTGGCCCCGGCCGGGGTGGTGCTTGTGGGTGAGTCGGGTGTCGGCGCTCCCGAGGACGTGCGGCGCCTGTCGGGCCTGGTGGACGCCCTCCTGGTGGGCTCGTCCCTGTCCGGGGCCCCGGATCCGGCCGAGGCCGCTCGGGAGCTGGCCACCGCGGTACCGCTGCCTCAGGTTGACGACACGTCGTCGTCGGCCCTGGACCGGGACGGCCAGGAGACGGGGCACCACCCGCGCCTGCCGGCCTTCTTCGGCCCCTACGGGGGCCAGTTCGTGCCCGAGCTGCTCATCCCGGCGCTGGACCAGCTCGAGGACGCCTTCATCGACGCCCAGGCCGATCCGTCTTTCGCCGCCGAGCTGGAGACGCTCATGACCCGCTACCTGGGGCGTCCCACGGCGGTCACCGAGCTGCGCAACCTGCCGCTGGAGGGCAACGCCCGCATCCTGCTCAAGCGCGAGGACCTGGTCCACGGTGGCGCCCACAAGGGCAACCAGGTTCTGGGGCAGGCCCTCCTGGCCAAGCGGATGGGTAAGCGGCGCATCATCGCTGAGACCGGCGCCGGCCAGCACGGGACGGCCACCGCCATGGTCTGCGCCCTGCTGGGCCTGGACTGCACCATCTACATGGGGGCCACCGACGTCGTGCGCCAGGCGCCCAATGTCGAGCGCATGGAGCTCATGGGCGCCACGGTGGTACCGGTGGACAGTGGTGCGGGCACGCTCAAGGACGCCGTCAACGAGGCGCTGCGCGACTGGACGGCCTCCTTCGCCGACACCCACTACCTGCTGGGCACGGCGGCCGGGCCTCACCCCTTCCCCACGATCGTGCGCGAGTACCACCGGGTCATCTCCCGGGAGGCCCGTGCCCAGGTCCTGGGCCTGACTGGGCGGCTGCCGGACTCGGTCATCGCCTGTGTGGGCGGTGGCTCCAACGCGATCGGTATGTTCGCGGACTTCATCGACGACCCGGGGGTCGAGCTCATCGGGGTTGAGCCGGCCGGTGAGGGGCTGGACACGCCCCGTCACGGCGCCCCCATCAACAAGGGCCTGGTGGGAATCCTCCACGGTGCGCGCAGCTACCTCATGCGCACCTCCGAGGGGCAGGTCGAGGAGTCCTTCTCCGTGTCCGCGGGTTTGGACTATCCGGGTGTGGGGCCCGAGCACGCCTGGCTGTCGGACACCGGCAGGGCCAGGTACGTCGGCATCAGCGACGACGACGCGATCGAGGCCTTCCGGCTGCTGTCGCGCCACGAGGGGATCATCCCGGCTGTGGAGTCCGCCCATGCCCTGGCCCAGGCACTGGCCATGGCCCGGGAGGTGCCCGCCGGCGATGAGCCCCCGATCCTGCTCGTGTGCCTGTCGGGCCGCGGCGACAAGGACCTGGACCAGGTGCGCGCGCGCCTGGGCGGGTCGTTCTCGACCGATTCGGCCGTCAGGCGGGCTGCTCTCATGGTCGGGGAGATGGGCAAGCGTACCGAGTACCTGTCGCTGACGAGGAAGCAGGAGGGTTGAGATGTCCCGCTACCCCGAGATGTTCGCCCGCCTGGCCGTCCGCGGCCAGGGAGCCTTCGTCCCCTTCGTCATGGTGGGGGATCCGACTCCGACGCTGTCCGAGACCGTCATCGAGGCACTCGTCGACGGGGGCGCCGATGCCCTGGAGCTGGGCCTCCCCTTCTCCGATCCGGTCGCCGACGGCCCCACGATCCAGCGCGCCCACATCCGGGCGCTCGAGGCCGGGGCCGACTTCGCCGCCTGCCTGGGGGTGATCTCCCGGGTGCGCGAGCGGCACGCCGAGCTGCCCATCGGCATGCTCATCTACGGCAACGT
>CAJZFF010000376.1 GCA_915069725.1 uncultured Actinomyces sp. | reverse complement strand
CGGCGTCGACGGGGCTGCCGTAGTCCGTCTCGGAGCCGACCTCCCCCTTGAGGAGGCGGACAGCCTTGCCGTCAGCGACGTCGACGGCGGGAAGCAGGGTGAGCATACGGTTCTCCTGGGGTGGTCTGTGGTTGGCTCGGGTGGATTCGGGCGGGCTCAGAGGGTCGTCAACCAGTTGCGCAGGAGCTGGGCCCCCGCGTCACCGGACTTCTCAGGATGGAACTGGGTGGCGCACAGGGCGCCGTTCTCCACGGCGGCGATGAAGTCCTGCCCGTGGGTCGCCCAGGTGGCCCGGGGCAGCCGGGTCGGACCGGGACCGAGCAGCTCGGCCGGGTCCTCGGTCGCCGCGTAGGAGTGGACGAAGTAGAAGCGCTCCTCGGCGATGCCGTCGAACAGGACGGAGCCCGAGGGAGGGCGGACCAGACTCCACCCCATGTGCGGAACGACGTCGGCTCTCAAGTGCGACACGGTGCCGGGCCACTGCCCCAGCCCCTCCTCCGCGGTCCCGTGCTCATCGGAGCGCTCGAACATGACCTGCATGCCCACGCAGATTCCCAGGACCGGCCGCCCACCGGCCAGGCGCCGCTCGATGAGACGGGGGGCATCGACCTTCCGCAGCTGCCTCATGACCGCGCCGAAGGCACCCACCCCGGGGACCACGAGCCCATCGGCCTCGGTGACCTCGTGCGGGTCGCTGGTGAGGGTCACCTGCGCTCCGACACGTTCCAGAGCACGCATCGCTGAGCGGACATTGCCGGATCCGTAGGACAGGAGGGTGACGCGCGGCGCTTGCATGTGACACACCCTACCGTCCCGGTAGATCGTTCTGAGTATCCTCCACACTCTGAAACGCCCTGTGACGTGCGCAGAACCGGCACCGGCAGCGCCGCCGCAACAACCTTGGAGCGGCGGTTCGGGACGCGTCGCGCCGACCGTGGCCTCTCGCGGGGACAGTGAGACGGCCGGGGCAAATGTGCGATCCCGAATCCGGGTCGTCGGCTTCCTTTCACGAATCACCCAAGATGGGCGAGTATTCATCCGTGAGCATGCAGTTCCCCTCCGGCCAGGCCTCTGCGCCGTCTTGGCCGGCACCCCCGTCCCCACCGCATTCGCAGGCGTCCTCGCCCCACTCCCCCGCCGCGGCCGGAACAGGTTCGGGCGGCTCCAGCGGGGCGCGCAGCGCTGCGCCGTTCTCCATTCCCGGGGTGCGGATCACCTCGGTGCTGGGGCGCGGTGGCTTCGCCACGGTCTATGCCGGGGTGCAGGACTCCCTGGAGCGTCCGGTCGCCGTCAAGGTGGACTCCCGCCCCTTGGATGATCCCCGCAATGAGCGGCGGTTCATGCGTGAGGTGCAGGCGGCCTCGAGGATCTCGGGGCATCCTCACGTGGTTTCGCTGGTCGATACGGGCAAGCTGCCCGATCTGCGCCCCTACCTGGTCATGGAGCTGTGCGCGGGCGGCAGCCTCTACGACCTCGTCTCACGCGGCCCGACCCCCGCCTCCGACGCCGTGGCCCTGGTGGAGGCCGCGGCCTCGGCCCTGGGGGCCGCCCACGCGGCCGGCGTCATGCACCGGGACGTCAAGCCCGCCAACATCCTTCTGGACTCCTACGGCTCTCCCCGGCTGTCGGACTTCGGTATCGCCGCTGTCCAGCGCGAGGGTCAGGACCCCACCGTGACCCTGGAGTGTCTCACCCCCGACTTCGCCGCGCCGGAGGCCTTCATGCTGGCCAGCCCCGGCCCCGAGGGGGACGTGTGGTCCATGGGCGCGGTGCTCTTCGCCCTGCTGACGGGCCGAGGCCCCCGGCGTGGTCCCGACGGCGTGCAGCGCAGCCTGCCGGAGATCGTCCGTTCCCTCGACGACCCCCTCAACTTCACCGACCCGAACGTCCCCGAGGTCCTGCTGCCGATCCTGAGCAAGGCGATGGCTCCGGATCCTAAGCACCGCTACCGCAACGGCACGGAGCTCACGGAGGCCCTGGGGCAGATCCGTGAAGCTCTGGGGACAGGAGACCTGGCCGTCCGCGGGCCGGTGACCTCGTTGCGGCTGGTTGAGGCCGGACTGGCACCGCCTCCGCGCAGCGAGGAGGCGGGCTCACCCAGCTCCTACGCTCCCAGCGGCGCATCGCAGTGGGCGGCGTCGGACTCCGTCTTCCCGGTCCGCCCGACCGGTTCCTCGGGGGCCGCCGCCTCGGCGTCCTCCATCGTCTCAGGCGGGCTGGATCGCTCCGACAAGGCGCTGCTGAACGCGCCCGTGTCAGCACAGCGGAGTCAGTCGCTGCGACTCTCCGGCCGAGAACGTCGGCGGATCACTCTGCGCTCCGCAGCGATCGGCGCGGTTGCCGGCCTGGTCGTCGGCCTGGGCGCAGGATGGGTGGCGGGTGCCCGTCTGGCTCCTGCGGCCAGTGCCACCGGCCCGTCAGGAGCCGTGTCCCAGCCCTCGTCGTCGGGTCAGGACAACGCCTCGACCCCACCGCACCCGGTGGGTACCTGCCTGGCGGGCACCACCTCGATCTCGGGCCAGACCACGGCCAGGAAGGTCAGCTGCAACGAGCCCCACTCCTGGGAGGTCTACCAGGTGGGGACCCTGGCGGAGAGCACCTCGGGTTCCAGTGATGACGACCTGGCGGCCGATCCCAACGTGCAGGCCACCTGTACCGCGCAGGCCGCCCAGCAGTACGGGGCCGCCGATCCGAGCACATCGGTGCTGGGACCGGGGGAGGCCGGCTGGAACGCCGGGAAGCGGGGCTTCTCCTGCATCGCCTCGGACAAGAGCGGGCAGCGGACGAGCTCCTACGCCGGTTAGGAGCCGCTGCCGCACCCTCAGCCGGCAGGGGGCAGCTCGTAGCTGTGGCATCCCGCGTGACGTCACTGCGGGGGACGGCGCAGGCCGCGTCCGAACCAGCGCATCGCCCGGGGTGCCTTGATCTCGGAGGACTTCACCGCGCCCGGGACGTCGTCGGCGTCGATGACTCCTAGGAGCACGTCCTCGACGACCTGGTCCATGGAGGCCAGCAGGAGCCCCGCAGAGGCCTCCTCACCGGGCTGGCCGTTGGTGAAGTGCCGGGCGGTGATCGTCCCGGACAGGCCGGATTCGATACCGACG
>CAJZFF010000375.1 GCA_915069725.1 uncultured Actinomyces sp. | reverse complement strand
TGGGGCGGCGGCGACGGCGTCGGCCAGCGCGGGCGCGGAGGCCCGGTCGCCCACCAGCAGCATCTTGTCGCCGGGGGCGGGCAGGCGATAGCTGGTGCCACCCATGACCTGGACGGAGACCGTGGCTCCCGGCTTGACGTGCTTCGACCAGCGCGACGCCGGGCCGGCGGGCTCATGGTGCAGGACCAGGATGATGGCGGTCGCCTGCTCGCGATTGATGCGAGTGATGGTGTAGGCGCGCTGGTGCTGGCGGCCGCCCTGCGGGATCCACATGCGCACCCAGGCAGTGGGCGGCAACATGGCGGCGCCGCTGCCCAGCAGACTCGGACAGTGAACAGTCAGCTCCGTGTAGGGTGCCAGCTCGCGCACCCCGGTCACCGTGAGTTTGTGCTCCGGCGCCCGCAGCGCCTTGAGCACTGTGCCTTGGAATCCCCTCCCACCACGTGCCATCTGCGTGTCCGCCTCCCGGTCGTCTGATCTCGCGCTTAGGCGAACCATAACCGGAATGATTGAAGGCTTGCTTAGGACCTGCTGCTGAGAACACAGGAGAAAATACCGTAAGAAGTCCGGTGGTGGGTGGGTGCTGGACGGGGTAGTGCCCGGCGGGCCGGGGCGGCCAGGGCGGCCAGGAGTCGGGCGCCGTCGTCGAGCTACCGGCGCCGACCAGGGCCTACCCCGCCCCCTCAGGCCATCGGGTCCCAGCTGGGCAGCATGACGGGCTCGGTCTCCAGGGCGGCGCGGACCTCCTCGGGCAGGCGGCTCGCGCGCACCACGACCTCGAAGACGTACTCGTCGAACCAGGAGTCGCTCATCGTGTGGAAGCCCTTGTCCCCGAACTTGTCGCCCCAGGAGTTCTCCACCCGCCAGCGCCGGGGAGCGCCGTCGACCAGGTCGACGCCGGTCAGGCACATGGCGTGCGTGAGCGCAGACTCGCGCGCCACCAGCCGCTCGGCCTTCGTCATTGACAGGTCCACCCCGTACAGGCCCTCGTAGTCGTGCAGGGCGGCGTCCCAGATCCCGGCCTTCTTGTCCCGCTGCTTGGCGACGTCGCAGGCGAACCACACCGGCTCGCCGTCCTGGATCGCGGCGATCGCGGCGGACTTGAGCACCTCCAGCTCGGCGGTGACGTGGTCCTGGACCGGTTCGCCCACCATGACGTCGCTGCGGCCCATGCCGTAGCGCGTGTTGACCGCGATCTCGGGGCGCGGGTCGTGGGCCACGACCACGAACTCCTCCACCCCGGTGACGTAGCGCTGCGCGAACTGTCGGGGCGTGAGCGTCCCGACCCGGTGAAATTCCTTGTTCTTATCGCGGTACTGCCACACGAACTCCTCAGGCGGGGTCCCCAGGTGGATGCACAGCATCCGGTGAACCTGCTCCAGGGCCGTGAGCCGCAGCGGCTCAGGGTCGACGCCGTCGGACACCGCGGCCCGCAGCCGCAGGGCCGTGCGCCGCAGCAGCGTGGCCAGGTGCTCGTTCATCGCCTCGGAGTTACCGGCCGAGACGGTGTCCGGCATGGCGTAGGCCGGCACGATCCCGTACTTGGCCACCAGGCGCGCGAACTCCGGCCACCAGCCGCCGTCGGGAATGGGGGAGTACAGGGAGTCGACGACCTCGCGGTCATCCAGCGGGCGGTCCGCCTCGGCGATGACGCGGGTGAGGAAGGCATTGGCCTTCTCCAGCTTGTCGTAGAAGAAGGGGAAGGCCTGGCTCAGCTCCAGGGAGTCGAGCTCGAGCTCCTTGAGCATGGAGGCGCGCAGCACGTTGAGGCCGGCGAAGGCCCAGCAGCGCCCCGACTGTTTCTGGTCGGTGATCGAGGCGTCCGGGACGAGGTCGGACATGGAGGTGTCGATGGAGGTCACCGCGGTCCGGTCCAGGGAGACCTGCTCCACATCCGTGGTGGCGACGGCGTTGCCGGCCAGGCGGGCGGCGGGGTCGGCGAGGAAGGCGGCATTGCGCTGGGCGACCCAGGAGGTGTCGATTGTCATGAGGCAGAGGATAGATCGGGCGGAGCGTTCGCGTCCCCGCTGGGCCGCCGGGCGCCGTCACCGAACCGCCTGCCGAGTGACTCGGCGTCGGTAGGATCCAACTATGACGCAGCCCCGCCAGCAGCACTCCGGTCCGCAGTCCGACGCCGCTCACTCCGCCGCCCGCTGGGAGGAGCGCTACGCCTCGGTCGAGCAGCTCTGGTCGGGTCGCCCCAACGACTGGCTGCCGGAGCTCGCCGCCGACTGGAGCCCCGGGACCGCCCTGGAGATCGGCTGCGGGGAGGGCGCCGACGTCCTGTGGCTGGCCGAGCGCGGCTGGTGGGTGATCGGGCTGGACCTGTCCGTCACCGCCATCGGGCGCCTGACCGGGCAGGCTGAGCGGCTCGGGGTCGCCTCGCGCGTGACCGGCCGCGTGCACGACGCCGGAGACGGCCTGCCGGCCGGACCCTTCGACCTGGTGACGAGCTTCTACGTCCACGGCGGACACGAGCCGGGCTCCCTGGACCTCGTGGCCCTCCTGTCCGACGCCGCCGCCCGCGTCGCCCCCGGCGGGCACCTGCTCACCGCGGTGCATGCCGTCAACCCGCCCTGGCACACCCACCACGCCCGGACCTACACAGCCGCCGAGCTCCTCGAGGGCCTGGCCGAGGCGACGGCCGGCTGGGAGGTCGTCGTCGGCGAGGAGCGCCAGAGGTGGGCGACGGGGCCCGACGGCCAGGAGGGGCACCGGGCCGACGCCGTCGTGTGCCTGCGCAGGCCGCCGGCCGCGGTTTGATGGACAAGCCGTGGGAACGGCCCTGAAGAAGTGCCGGAATATTCTGGGTAATCGCCGGAATGTGGTGCACACTACGTAGAAATGGCGGAATGGCGCCTGTTTCTCAGCGTGTTCATAGGGGAATTCGGGGGGTCTGCTCAGGATCGGTGGGTTACATAGTTACTGCCGCCGGACGGAACCGGTCACGAGGGTTGGGGAGCCCGATGACTGGCAGGTCTCCGAGTCTGGAACGGGTCTTAGGGAGCCCGGACCGGACGTTCTGGTGAAGGAGGTCCTGCCTCCCCGGCCTTATGGGAAGCCGGGTAGCAGGAGGACCTCGCGAGGCTTGGGCCCGCGGTCCGG
>CAJZFF010000374.1 GCA_915069725.1 uncultured Actinomyces sp. | reverse complement strand
CCTCGTTCTCCTCACGGGCGATGCGGCGCACGAGTGCATCGAGCCGTCGGTAGCGGTCCTTGACGACCTCGGCGGGGACCTGGTCGTCGCGGTCGGCGGCGGGCGTGCCCGGGCGCGGGGAGTACTCGAAGGTGTAGGCCGAGGCGAAGCGGGCCTGCTCGACGACATCGAGGGTGGCCTGGAAGTCCTCCTCGGTCTCGCCGGGGAAGCCGACGATGATGTCGGTGGTGATGGCGGCCTGGGGCATGACGGCGCGGACCTTGTCCAGGATGCCCAGGAAGCGCTCGGTGCGGTAGGAGCGGCGCATGGCGCGCAGCACCCGGTCCGAACCGGACTGCAGAGGCATGTGCAGGCTGGGCATGACGGCCTCGGTGGTGGCCATGGCCTCGATGACGTCGTCGGTGAAGGCGGCGGGGTGGGGGCTGGTGAAGCGCACGCGCTCGATGCCCTCGACTGCGCCGGTCGCTCGCAGCAGCTTGGCGAAGGCGCCGCGGTCCCCGAAGCCGACCCCGTAGGAGTTGACGTTCTGACCCAGGAGGGTCACCTCGATGGCGCCCTGCGCGGCGACGGCCTCGACCTCGGCCAGAACGTCGCCAGGGCGGCGGTCGCGCTGCTTGCCGCGCAGGGAGGGCACGATGCAGAAGGTGCAGGTGTTGTTGCAGCCCACGGCGATGGAGACCCAGGCGGCGTAGGAGGACTCGCGGCGGGTGGGCAGGGTGGAGGGGAAGACCTTGAGGGACTCCTCGAGCTCGACGGCGGCCGCGGAGTTGTGCCGGGCGCGCTCGAGCAGGGCGGGCAGGACGTCGAGGTTGTGGGTGCCGAAGACGACGTCGACCCAGGGGGCTCGCTCGACGATCCCCTCCCCCATCTGCTGGGCCAGGCACCCGGCCACGGCGATCTGCATGCCGGGGCGCTCGCGCTTGACGGCGGCGAGCTGGCCCAGGTTGCCGAAGAGCCGGGTGGCGGCGTTCTCACGCACGGAGCAGGTGTTGATGATGACGACGTCGGCCCCGCCGTCACCGGCGTCGGTGGCGCGGGCAGCGGCCTCGGGCACGTCCTCGACGCGCAGGTATCCGGCCCTCTCCAGCAGCCCCGCCATGTGCTCGGAGTCGTGGACGTTCATCTGGCAGCCGAGCGTGCGCACGTGGTAGGTGCGCGGCAGGGCGCCTCGGGCGTCGAGAACGGGGGCGGAGGTGGTCAGTGTGGTCATCGCCGAGCAGTGTAGGTGGCGGCGGGGCCCCGCCCCAGCCCTGGCGCAGCGTCGTGACCAGATGCACGGCTGATGGTCCTCGACCTGGGCCTCACGGAGCGCCACTTCCATTCTGCTGCGCGGATGCGGACTCCTTCACTAGGATGTGACGCGCCACACGACGAGAGGGAGGGTCATGACGGCGCCCCACACACCCGCGCGCTTCCTGGACCGGCACCTGGGCACGACGGGAGCGGACCTGGACACGGTCCTGACCCGCATCGGTGCTCGGAGCCTGGAGGACCTGGCCGTCCGGGTGGTCCCCGCCACCCTGCCCGTCCTCGACCCCCCGCAGCAGCCCGAGCGACCCGATGCCGTCGTCGGCGGGCTGAGCGAGGACGAGGCCGTCGGCGTGCTCAGGGCCCTGGCCGCTCTCCACGACCCGCACACCGAGATGATCGGGCGTGGTTATCACCCCACCGTCACCCCCGCCGTCATCGTGCGCGACGTCCTGTCCAACCCCGCTTGGACCACCGCCTACACCCCCTACCAGGCGGAGATCAGCCAGGGGCGCCTGGAGGCCCAGCTGCTGTTCCAGACCGTCGTGGCCGATCTCACCGGCCTGCCGGTGGCCTGCACCTCCCTGCTGGACGAGGCCACGGCCGTGGCCGAGGCCGTCCTGCTCATGACACGCGCGCACCGCGGCCCCGGCGCTCCCGTGCTCCTCGACTCCGGCCTGCACCCCCAGCTCATCGAGGTGGCCTCGGCCCGGGCCGAGGCCCTGGGCATCGACGTCGAGGTCGTCTGCATCTCCACGATCACCGAAGACGGCGCTCCCCTGACCGGGGCGGTCCTCGCCCACACCACCAGCCGCGGACTCGTCCAGGACCTCGCCAGTGCCATCGCGGCCGTCCACGCCCGCGGCGGCCTGGTGGCAGTCGATGCCGACCCGCTGGCCCTGACGCTGCTGACCGAGCCGGGCGCCGTCGGCGCGGACATCGCCGTCGGCACCGCGCAGCGCCTAGGGGTGCCTCTGTTCTTCGGAGGCCCCCACCCGGGCTTCATGTCCGTCACCGAGGCGCTGCGGCGCCAGCTGCCGGGACGCGTCGTCGGCGTCTCCCGGGACACCGAGGGCCGTGAGGCCTACCGCCTGGCCCTGCAGACCCGCGAGCAGCACATTCGCCGGGAGAAGGCCACCTCGAATATCTGCACCGCGCAGGCCCTGCTGGCGGTCGTCGCGGCCTTCTACGCGGTCTACCACGGTCCCGAGGGCCTGGTGTCCATCGCCGAGCACGTGCACCGCCGGGCCGAGCACCTGGCCGTCGGCGCCTGCGCGCTCGGGCTCGCCCTCGAGCACGAGGAGTTCTTCGACACGGTGAGCGTGCGCCTGCCCGGCGCCGCCCGCCGGACCATCGAGCGCGCTGAGGCGCTGGGCTACAACCTGCGCCTGCTCGATGCCGACCACGTGGGCGTGAGCGTCAACGAGACCACCACCGATGACGACGTCACCACGGTCCTGCGGGCGCTCGCCGACGCCCTGCCCCACGCCGCGCAGGATCCCGCCCCGGGCACCGACGGCGCCTCCCGGTTCCCCCTGCCCACCTCGCTGGCGCGCACGAGCACCTTCCTGACCCACCCGAGCTTCCACGGCCACCGCAGCGAGACCGCCCTCGTGCGCTACATCCGGCGGCTGGCGGACCGCGACCTCGCCCTCGACCGGACGATGATCCCGCTGGGCTCGTGCACCCTCAAGCTCAACGCGGCCGCGCAGTCGGCCGTGTGGCTCAGCCCCGGGCTCGCCGGCATCCACCCCTACGCCCCCGCGACCCAGACGCGCGGCTGGCGCCTGCTACTGGACGGTCTCGCCGACCGGCTGGCGCGGCTGACCGGTTACGCCCGGTGCAGCCTGCAGCCGGCC
>CAJZFF010000373.1 GCA_915069725.1 uncultured Actinomyces sp. | reverse complement strand
CGCGGTCCAGGCCGCCGCGGCCAAGCCCGCCGGCGGGGCCCAGGCCAATGACGCCGACCCGGCCAAGAACCCGCTTCCGGCTCCGCCCGAGCCGGCGGCCGCAGCCAAGAAGGAGCTCCCCCTTAAGGGCGACAAGCAGGCCGACGTGGATCTCAACAAGCCCGCGCCCGCCGCAGGACAGGTTCAGATCCGCGACCTGAAGCAGAACCCGCCCGAGGTTCCTGCCGGTGCGGTGAGCTTCTCCAACCAGGAGGCGGGGCCGGCATCGACCCTGGTCCTGTTCGACACCACCGGTGACTACGCCAAGCTGGGGGAGTACTACGCCCTGAGCATGGGCACCCTGGCCAGCCACTCCGGGACCGTGACGACCCTCCCGGTCAAGGACTACGTCGCAGGCCTGGCCGGTCGTTTCACCAACGTGGTCTACATCGGCTCCACCTACGACGAGCCCCTGCCGCGGGCCTTCATCGATGACGCCCTGACCGGCAACATCCCCGTCATGTGGTCCGGCTTCAACATCTGGCAGCTGGCCAAGACCGACGCCGACCGCGCCGCCTTCACCCAGCGCTACGGCTGGGACCCCGCCACCTCCTACATCGACTCCACCGACCGGGTCACCGCGATCAGCTACAACGGCGCCTCCCTGAAGCGCAATGAGCTCAACTCCGGTGGGATCATCGCTCCGCACATCGTCCGGGACAAGGACGTCAAGGTCCTGGGGCGCGCCGAGTGCTCCAAGCCCGACGGCGCGGCCACCGCCTGCGCCTCCGTCGCCCAGTCCGGCACCACCTCCTTCCCGTGGGCGGTCAGCTCCTCGGGAATGACCTTCATCGGTGAGATCCCCCTGACCTACCTGGGGGAGCAGGACCGCTACATCGCAGCCGCTGACATCCTCCTGGACTTCCTCCAGCCCGGTGCCCAGCAGTTCCGTCAGGCCGCTGTGCGCCTGGAGGACGTGACCCCGGACAGCGACCCCGAGGAGCTGCAGGCGATCGTCGACTACCTCCACAGCCAGAACGTGCCCTTCCAGATGGCGGTGGTGCCCAAGTACATCGACCCCAAGGGGACGGAGAACAACGGGACGCCCAAGGAGCTCACCCTGAAGGACGCCCCGGAGCTGGTGGAGGTCCTGCAGGACGCGGTGAACAAGGGCGGAACGATCGTTCAGCACGGCACCACCCACCAGTTCGGGACCCTGGACAACCCATACAACGCCGTCTCCGCCGACGACTTCGAGTTCATCCGCTCGTGGTGCTCGGCCACCAATGACACCAAGGCCCCAGCCATCGACTGCGAGGACAAGTCCTTCGTGCAGATCGGCGGCACCCTGCCGGGTACCTCCCAGGAATGGGCTTCCGAGCGAGTGGACCAGGGGCGCCAGATCTTCGGCGAGGTCGGCCTGCCGACTCCGGAGATCTTCGAGACCCCGCACTACTCGGCCACCCGTGAGGCCTACTACGGCATCGGCGAGCACTACCCGGTGCGCTACGAGCGCGAGCTCCTCTACGCCGGCACCCTGACCAACACCCAGGCCGGTCCCCACGACTACTACGGGCAGTTCTTCCCCTACGCGGTCAACGACCCCTACGGGACCCACGTCCTGCCCGAGAACCTGGGCAACTTCGAGCCCAACGAGATCAACCAGCACCCGCCGCGCCTGGCTCAGGAGGTCATCGACGCGGCCAAGCTCAACCTGGTCAACACTCACGCCACCGCCAGCTTCTTCTTCCACCCCTACTACCCGCTGGCCGAGCTGAAGAAGATCGTCGCCGGTATCAAGGCCGAGGGGTACACCTTCGTGCCGGCCTCGGAGCTGAGATGACCGCAGCGCAGGCTGTGAGACTCAGCCGTCTCCGAATCGCGGAGAAGGGACCGTTCGGTCGAAATCGCTTTCAGAAGACTGGGATACTGCTTTCATGACAATCGAGACCAACCGCAGAAGGGCACTGGCGCTCCTGGGCACCGGGATTCTGGGAGCGTCAGTGTCCTCCTGCGGGCACGCGAACGTGACTCCGACGGCCATGGGGGACGGGGCGACCACTCATGTGAGCCTTCACGTCAGTGATGCTCAGGGCAGTGCCCTCAACCTCGAGGCGCTGCGACGCATTCAGTCCAACGGCAAGGGCGAGGTCGGCTATGACGACGCGCTGCTGGACGCCAAGACCCTGGAGGTCATCGCCGTCGGTCCCCTCTACCAGGATGAGGGCGGTGCCATCGGCATCGATGTTCCTGCCGGACGTGAGTGCACACTGACCCTGTCGTGGCCGACCAGCCACGGGTACTCGGCACTCATGGCGGATCTGCCGGCCTCCGGGGAGCACGATCTCCTGGAGCTGGCGGCCCGGACCCTCCACGGGAGGCAGGCCGAGCGTCTCGCGCAGGCCACCGCGAAGGGCTTCAAGGGCGCTGACGAGGCGGAAAAGCTGCGGGCCTCCGCCCAGCAGTCCCTGGATGCCTGTGCCAAGGCCCAGTCCTGGACGGAGCGAGGCCGCCTGGCGAGCTCCGCCCTGGAGTCCGCCGCAGGGGCCCAGCTCGCCCTGGACCGGGTGCTGGCGGCCCAGGCGCCGCAGGACGCCGTCATCGGGGTGACCTTCACTCGAGTGCCCACGGCCGCCGAGATCGCTGCCGCCCTCGCCCCCGGCGGACCCGGGGGCGGCAAGCGGAAGGTGTCGGCCCGCCTGGTGATCGGTGACCCCCATGATGCTCAGGAGATGGCCGGCTGGCGCGGCACGGTGGAGTCCCTGCACGCGCAGGGCGGTCAGGCCCTGGTCCAGATCTGCGACTCCCACGACATGGTCGTCCTGACCGACGCCGCCTGGGACATGCGGGTCGACGCCCTCATCAAGGCGCTTCCCAACGTCGATGCCTGGGAGGTCGGCAACGAGATCGGTGGGGACTGGCTGGGTGGTGGGCCGGTGGCCAAGGCGCAGCGAGCGGCCAAGGCCGTGCGTGATCGCACCGGTGCCACGACCGTGATGACCCTGTACTACCAGCTCGGGCAGACAGACCCGACATACTCCCTGTTCAGCTATGTTGCCAGGGAGATCCCCGCATCTATCAGGGAGCTGATCGACGTTGTGGGACTGTCCGTCTACCCCCAGCTCCATC
>CAJZFF010000372.1 GCA_915069725.1 uncultured Actinomyces sp. | reverse complement strand
GGCTTGACGCTCCTTGAGCCGATCGGCCAGTCCGGTGGAGACGACCCGGTCATCTCCTCCGGAAAGAGCCACCTGCCGGCGGCCGAACACGGTCAGCTCGGTGCTTGCGGCTGCGTCGGGACTGGGAGACGCCTGGCGGGGACTGGTTCGGCTGGTGCCTTCGCCCCTGCGACGCGACGAGGGAGAGGCGCTGGACGCGCCCCTCGACATCGTTGAACGTCGAGGCCGCGAAGGTGGCAGGGCGCCGCCCGCGCCCTTGGATGTCCTGGAAGCGGAGGCAGTCCGGGGCCGCCTGGCAGTGGCTGACGGACCGGTCTGCTCAGTCCCCTGATCCGTCGGGGCGCTCGGCGCGGACGGTCCCTGCGCTGAGCGGGTGGGACGCGGACGTCGGGGGCCGGAACGGCGCGGCGGGATGCTGGCCGGGGCGTCCTGAGCGCGGTCGGAGCGCTCAGGACGGGGGGCCGAGGGCTTCCTCATGCCCGCTCGCCTCGTTCCGCGGGCAAGGAGGCTGCACAGCCCTCACGCGCCGCCAGGTCGGCCAGTGCCGTAGCAGCAAGCTCTGTGACGTCCCCGGCACCTACTGTCAGCAGCAGGTCGCCGGGACGCGCCGAGTCGGCTACCGCGTGCGCGGCGTCGAGGCGCTCGGCGACGAATCTGGCTCTGCCACCGGGGACCCGCTGGGCGACCGTGTCCCCCGTGACACCGGGAAAGTCCGCCTGAGTCTCCCTGGCGGGGTAGACATCCGTGACGACAACGGCGTCAGCCAGGGCCAGCGCCTGTCCGAAGCGGTCGGCGAAGGCCCGGGTGCGGGAGAACAGGTGCGGCTGGAACAGGACCAGGACCCGGCCGCCGCGCTCCTGGGCCACGCCCCGTGCCGTGCGCAGCAGGGCCTCGATCTCCGTGGGGTGGTGGGCGTAGTCGTCGATGACGCGCACACCGTCGGCTTCGCCCCGGTCCTCGAAGCGCCGGCCCGTCCCCCCGAAGGCACCCAGTGCCCGGGCCATCCGGGCCGGTTCGACGCCGAGCTCGATGCCCGCGGCCCAGGCTCCGGCGGCGTCGAGGGCGACATGGTCTCCGGGCACGGCCAGCACCAGCTCGACCTGGCTCTGAGCCGGTGCCCCCGCGGCCACGCCGCCGCTCTGTTCCCGGTCTGCCGCCCTGGTCAGGGTCAGCAGCGCACGGGTGGAGCTGGCTCCGCGCTCCCGGATGTTCAGGTGGACGTGCCCCTCCCCCACCAACCTCCCACCAGGCAGGGTGTCGGGGCGGTCGAAGGAGTAAGTGACCCCCCGCAGCCCCTCAGCGGCGGCCGACTGCGCCAGGCGCAGTGAACCGGGGTCGGCGGCACAGGCGACCAGGAGCCCCCCGGGGACCAGGCGGTGGGCGAAGTCGACGAAGGCCGCCTCGAAGGCCTCGGTGGTGCCGTAGGTGTCGAGGTGATCGGGCTCGACGTTGGTGACGATCTCCACGCGGGGCGAGTAGTTGAGGAAGGAGCGGTCGGACTCATCGGCCTCGGCGACCAGGGCGGGTCCGCTGCCCAGGTGGGCGCCGGTGCCCAGGGCCCGCACGACCCCACCGATGGCGAAGGAGGGGTCGGCTCCGGCCTCCGTGAGGGCCTCGGCGAGCATGCCCGAGGTCGTGGTCTTGCCGTGCGCACCCGCCACGGCGACGAAGTCCAGGCCCTGCGCGGCCAGGGCCAGCGCCTGGGAGCGGTGGATGACGTCCTGGCCCCGCCGGCGGGCCTCGGCGAGCTCGGGGTTGGTCTCCTTGATCGCGGTGGAGACCACAACAGTGCTCCGCTCGGGAACGTTCGCGGCGTCATGCCCCAGGTGGGTCGTGATGCCCAGATCGGCCAGGTGGTCGAAGGCGGGACCCCCGTGGGCGTCGGAGCCGGAGACCTGGGCGCCGCGGGCCGCGAGCAGCTGAGCGACCACGCTCATTCCCGCTCCCCCGATGCCGATGAGGTGGAAGGCCCGGCCTGCCAGGGTGCAGTGGTCGCCCTCGGCCGGTCGGCGCGAGGTGCGGGAGGCGTCCTGGGGTGTGGTGGCGGTCATGCCGCATTCTCCTCGTCAGTGGGAGTGTCGTGGATGGAGGCGCACTGCTGGATGAGGGCGGCCAGGCGGGCCGCCGCGTCCTGGACGCCGGTGGAGGCCGCGGCCCGGGCCATGGCGGCCTGCCGCTCAGGGTCGGAGATGAGCATGGCGAAGTCAAGGATGTCCGAGGTCTTGAGGTCGGCGTCGAGCACCATGCGCCCGCCCCCGGAGGCCAGGACGTCAGCGGCGTTGAGACGCTGCTCGCCGTTGCCGATCGGCAAGGGGACGTAGAGCGCTGGAAGCCCCAGGGCCGTGATCTCTGCGACGGTACCGGCACCGGAGCGGCACAGGACCCCGTCGGCGCAGGCATAGGCCTGTTCCATCGTGGTCAGGTAGTCGAGCACGTGGTACCGCTCAGCGAGGTCCTGCGCAGCGCCCGAGGCCACTGCCGCCTCGAGGGCGGCGCGCACCGGGGCGTCCTTGTCCTTACCGGTCAGGTGCAGCACCTGCAGGCCGGTTGGCAGGGAGTCCAGAGACTCGCTCAGGACCTCGTTGAGGTGCTGGGCCCCCAGGGATCCGCCCGTCACCAGCAGCGTGGGCAGGTCGGGGTCGAGTCCCAGCGCCTGGGCGCCCTCGACGCGGGCCCGGCGGGCCCCCTCGTCCGTGGCACGCTGCGAGACCAGGGTGGCGATGGCCGGGCGCAGCGGCAGCCCTGTGACCTCGGTGCAGCCCTTGGACGCCTTGAGACGGGTGGAGGCGAAGGTCAGGGCGACGGCCTGGGCCCAGGAGGCACCCAGCCGGTTGGCCAGCCCCGGACGGGCGTTCTGCTCATGGATGACGACTGGTACCCCCGCTTTCCTGGCGGCCAGGTGGGCCGGGGTCGAGACGTAGCCACCGAAACCGACGACGACGTCGGCCCCGGTGAGGACCTCGACCTGGACCATGCGGGCCTCCTGGCGGCGTAGGCACAGCTCGTAGTCGGCGACGCGGTAGACCACCGGATCGCCCAGCGGGGCGCGGCGTAACGGCGTCACGGTCCGGCCGGGCACGAAGCCCAGGTTGCTCAGCCGCTTGGCGATGGGATCGTCGGC
>CAJZFF010000371.1 GCA_915069725.1 uncultured Actinomyces sp. | reverse complement strand
GGTCCGTGGAGCCAGTGCCCGCACGGGAGGGAAGGAGGGCGTTTTGTGGGTTTCCTGCGATGGGCATCGTGCTGAGTGTAGAAGAGCCACTGGGGATGCCGGGAACTGAGGCGCCCGCCGAGGTGCCTCAGTGGCCGCCCAGAGAGCTGGTGGTTCGTGCTCGTCTGAGCGCGGGCAGCCCCAGGACACCAACCACGACGGCGCCCCAGGCAAAGGCGGCCACCGCCAGGTACCCGGCGCGCGAGCCACCGGCGTCCGTGGCCTGCCCCGCCAGCAGGGAGCCGACCGAGACCCCGGTGTTGAGCGCGGTGCTCACCCAGGCCAGGCCCTCGGTCAGCTGGGAGGGGGCCACCGTCACCTGCACGATGTTGTTGCCGCTGGTCAGGGTGGGGGCGATGGCCAGACCCGTCAAGAGCGCCAGGACGGACAGCACCACCAGGCTCGGTGCGAAACCGAAGGTCGAGGCCCCCACCGCGAGCCCCACCAGCCCGGCCATGAGCTGCTTCCACAGCGGCCAGCCCCACGTGCGCGAGCCGTAGAGGAGGGCTGCGCCGAAGGAGCCCACGCCCCACACCGCCAGGACCAGGCCCGAGGCCGACTTGTGCCCGGCCTCGGTGGCGAAGGCGACCGCGGCGACGTCGTTGGCCCCGAACAGGGCTCCCAGGATGAGGAAGACGATGGCGATGGACACCATCGCGCCGTAGCGCATCACCGGTGGGTGCGCCACGGCCTGATCCGACTGCTCGGCGGCCTCAGCGGTGCGCCGCGGCTGAGTCGGGTGCGGTGCGGGCTCGGTGGCGCGCTGGCCGAGGAACCACAGTCCCCCGAACAGCTGCATCACCACGCAGCACACCCAGCCCGAGGTCACCGGCAGGAACGGCGTCGTGCACAGGGCCGTGGCCAGCACCGGCCCGAGAATGAAGGCCACCTCGTCCAGGGCCGCCTCCAGGGAGAAGGCCGCGTGAACCTCCTCGGGGCGGGTAAGCATCGCCGTCCAGCGTGCCCGCACCAGTGAGCCCATGGAACCGGCCAGGCCGCCGGCCAGGGCCGACAGGGCGGCCAGGATCCCCAGGTGCGCGTGCACGGCGGCGGCGCCGGCCAGCCCCACCAGGCTCAAGGACGACACGAGCACCGCGGGCAGCATGACCCGCGACTGGCCGTAGCGGTCGACGCAGCGGGCCAGGATCGGCGCCCCGATGGCCATGGCCACGAAGTTCGCAGCACTGACCATGCCCGCCGCCGTGTAGGAGCCGTAGAGCTCCTCGACCGCCAGGATCGTGGAGATCCCCACCATGGACATGGGGAAACGGGCAATGAGCCCGGCACTCGTGAAGGAGCGGGCGCCGGGGTGAGTGAGGATCGCTCGGTAGGAGGTGGCCATATCGGACGTCGTGCGTTGTTGGAAGGTGGGGCTCAGAGGAGGTTAAGAGGAATAGGACGGGTCGGAGCCCCGGCGGGCGGGGCTCCGACCTCGGGTGAAACGGATCAGTTGCTGCGGTGGGTGGTGGGGGTCACGCTCTCGCGGCTGAGGATGAAGCCCTGACCGGTGACCTGGCTCCAGCACTGCATGCCGGAGTCTGCCGACTCACAGGCGAAGGTGGAGTTCTTGGCGGCGGAGCCGTAGCTGAGGCTAACGCCCTTGGTGGAGAAGGTGGACCCGCAGCTCTGGCTGGACTTCCCATCCGTGCCGATCGTGACCGTCAGCGGCTTCGAGGACGGGCAGGAAGCGGTCGAGGCGTGCTCGTTGATGACGCAGGTGAGGTTGTTGTCTTTCAGGGTGCAGCTGATGTTGCCGCTGGGGGCGTCGAAGGCCGACAGCTCCTGAGCGTTGGCGGGCGCCGGTGCCTTGAGCGTGGGTGTCGCCGAGGCACTCGGGGTGGCCGATGCCGAGGGGGAGGCCGACTGGGTGGCCGGGGAGGAGCCGTCCTGAGCCGCGGCCTGGCCGGAGTCGGCCGGGGCCTCGGTGCCCGAGTCTGCGGCCGAGCCCTTGTCACTGCCCCCGGAGAGGTACCAGGTCGCCAGGAAGACCAGGACGGTGGCCACCAGGAGCGCCAGAATGAGCAGGATGCGGTTGGAGGTCAGGAAGGAGGAGGGGGGCTCGGAGTCGTCGTCCTCAGTGCCGACGCCGAAGACGCCGTCGTCGCCGGCCATTGCGGGGGCCTGCTGTACGGCGGCCGGAATGACCGGGCTCTGCGCCTGAGAGACGTTCGCGGACTGCTGGAAGGTCTGCTGCAGGGCGGGCTGAACCGGCCGGGCCGGTGACTGGGAGGCCATCGCCTGGGCGGGGTGGGACGTGGGCACCGAGACGGTCGGGTCGCCTGCGGCCTGGAAGTTGTCGACCTGCGTGTTCGCGCCGGCCGCGTTGAAGGCGCTCGGTGCGCTCGCGGCGCTCCTCGAGCTGGTGGCGGAGACCGCAGAGGCGCCGGAGACCGCGCTGCCGGGCTGGAGCGAACGGGGCAGGGTCACCTGCGTGGGGGCCTCGGAGGACCTGGCCGACGGCGCGCTGTGCTGGGCGCCGGGGGGCGAGACCACCGCCAGCTGCGGCGATGACTGCGCCGACTGCGCCGACGGCGCTGACTGGGGCTGGCTGTTGCGAGAGGCCAGGGCTGCGTCGACCGCGGGGTCACCCAGGGTTCCCAACCACTCCAGGAGGGCGGGATAGGTACGTGGGTTGGCGGCGATGTAGGGGCGCAGGCCGGGGTAGTTCTGCGCCAGCTGGTGGAGGGTCTCCAACTCTGCATTGGGATCCTGCGCTCGCGCGACAAGCTCGTCCTTGGCCTGAGACATGCTGGGTCCTTCGAGGGTCGGGAAAACGACGTCGGTCCAGGTCGTGACCGGCACCTGGGACCGTCGCGGGTCGGGTGTCGGGCCGCCCGTGATACCGAGTCAGGGAACGCAGTACCACCTCGGCGGCATAGGGGTCGGTCAGCCGGCCACGTTGGAAGACTACCTGAGGACACCGTGAATCCGACTGCCTGACGGGTCACGGCCGCGACCGGCTGGTAGTCAGCCGCGGAAGGGTGGTGAAGGCCTCGTTCGCAAGGGGGTCGCAGGGAGCCAGTGGAGGGAGCTCGGGGGCGATGCCGCTCACCTGAGGCGTACTCCATGCTCCCATATGGTGAAATCT